>NZ_AUNC01000015.1:0-69677 GCF_000714555.1 Thalassospira permensis NBRC 106175
CCCGATCAATATCCTGCGGGGCATCCCGTCGCCCGCTCTGTGTCTTTGTCCCTGCATCCTGATCACCTCTTTCATCCGCGCCACAACGCAAAAACCCGCAAGGCACAAGGCCTCGCGGGTTTCGGTCCGGGTGCATTTCTCCCGTTGACTTTTATTTTATGCCATAGTTAAAAGAACAAATCAAGAACTTTTTCGGGAAACTTTATAGGCGGCTTGGCTAAGCCGGACTCTTTCGCGGGTTCCCTTTGCGTCCGATCAGCCGCCCGTCAATCACGGCAAGCCCCAATCCGATGACGGCCATCCCGCCGATCTGGCGCAGTGCCAGCGTTTCGCCAAGAAACAGCACGCCCAGCAAAATCGCGCTAACCGGGATCAGGAAGGTGACGAGCAGAAGGTTGCTGGCCCCGGCGCGTTTCAGAAGCTGGAAATACAGGATGTAGGCCAGCGCCGTGCTAAACGCCGCGATGCCGAGCACGGCAAGGATGGTTTCCGTTTTGGGAAACGGCAAATGCCACGGCGTATCAATCATCATACAAATAGGAAGCAGCATCAGGCTTGATGCACTGGTTTGTCCCGCCGCGGTCAGGATGGGCGGGGTGTTTTTGAACCGGCGGCCAAACACCCCGGCACAGCCGTAGGAAATTGCGGCGATCAGTACCGCCAGCGGGGCAAATGGGGCGAGGGAAAAAACGTCCTTGAATACGCTGGTGCCCGTGTTGGAACTCATGCTGGACTCAATCGCGGGAACAATTCCGTCCGGCAAACCGATCACGATCATCACGCCGACAAAACCGGTCAGCACACCAATCACTTTCCGCCGCGTCAGCTTTTCATTCCGGGTCGCCAGATGCGCGATGATCAGGGTGAAAAGCGGTGTCGTCGCATTCAGGATTGCCGCCAGACCGCTTGCGATATGGGTTTGTCCCCAGACGATAAGACTGAACGGAATCAGGTTGTTAAGGGCCCCCATAACAAGGAAGCTTAACCATATCTTCGGATCACGCGGGATGTCGATATGGCGCAACAGAACCACCCACCAAAGTATCATCGCCGCAATCGCCACCCGCCCCAGCACAAGGGTAAAGGGCGGCAAATCGACAAGGGCGATTTCGGTAAAGAAAAACGACCCGCCCCAAAGTACCGAAAGCACAATCAGCATCACCCAGCTTTGCCCATCCATGCGCGGGGATAGGTCTTTGTTCTGGTCGATGTTTTCCGGTTCTGGCGGCAGTGTTTTCGGGCTCGCCGAAATACGCCGGACTCGTGTGCGGTCGCGATCATATTCCGGGTAAAGGGCAATCCCGGTATCCGTGCTCATATCCATGATCCGTCTGAAAATGTGGTGGTGACGGATTGGATGGTAAAGCGTATTGGCGGGGCTGGCTGGCCAGATTCGGACATCAACGCCGAATGGTAAAAATGCTCAGGCAAAAAGCCGCATGCCGCGCTCTGCCGCCATCTTGAAGCTGCTAACGACATGCTCGGCCAAAGCATCCCCTGCCGGGCCGGTACCGGGGCGCTTGGCCAGGGTTATGCGGTATTCGCCAAGCTCGGGCAGTCCGTGGCGGGCATCAAGATGGATCAGGCGGTCGGAAATCACGCTGATCGGGACCGGACAGATCGCAAGGTCAGCCTCGGTTGCGGCAATCTGGGCCTGACAAAATTCGCTGGTATAGGCAACGCGGTAATTGATCCCCGCTTCGTCAAGCGCCCGTAATGCCATCGCCCGCCAATAACAACCCGGTTCGGCTAAAGCGACCGGAAGCGGGCGTTTTTCAATCGTCATTCCGTTGCGGGCACCAAGCCAGACAAGCGGTTCACTATGGATTGGCGGTTGCGGATCAAGTTCGGGGTCATAGCTGAATACGGCGATATCGGTGGTGCCGTCGGCAATGCGCTGGCGCAGGCTTGCGGTCGGACCAAGAAAGACATCGACCTCGACATGCGGGTGGCTGATCGCAAAGCGGCGCATAATTTCGGGAATGGCGATGATGCCATTGTCATTAGGCACGCCAAGCTGCACCTTGCCGGTAAAGTCAGGCGTGCGGAAGCGTGACATGGCTTCGTCGTTAAGCTGCAAAAGACGTCGTGCAAAACCCAATAAAACCTCGCCATCCGGGGTGAGCCGCACCCGACGGGTTTCGCGTTCAAACAGGCTGCATCCGACAATTTCCTCAAGCTTCTTGACCTGAAGACTGATGGCCGAGGCACTGCGATTGACCCGCTCCGCCGCGCGCGAAAAGTTGCCGGTTTCGCAGATCGCGACAAAGGTACGCGCCAGATCAAGGTCAAGATTTGGCAGGGCAGCGGGCAGCGAGGACATGAATATCAACCAGTATTATGAGGTTTCCTAATAGATAATATTAAATCTTCTCGTTTGTCTCATCAATAAGAAATCCTCATCATCTCGCTATCCGTGATTGGGGAAAACTTGAAAAGGATGATGGCCATGGCAGCGCAAATTTCATGCGAGCCGACGGTAGCCGCCAAAACCGACGTGACCAGCAGGTCCGATGGGGTGTGGGTCAGAATGGCGGGTTTTTGGGCCAAATGGCGCGTGCGTCGGGAGACCTATCGCAGGAGTCTGCGCGAGGTTGAGGTCATGCTGGCGATGGAAGACTGGATGCTGAAAGACATCTATGGGGTCGAGCATGGTGATATGATCGCAGCCAAGCGCAGCCTTATGGTCAATTGGCTCGATCCCGGTTGGCAGCTTTCGCGATTTTTGCAGGATCGCATAGAGGCAAACCGGAAGGAAAAGCAAAGGTGGACAGGGCGATAGAGCTGGATCATGGCGATCTGTCTTGCACCGTTATTCCCGTGATGCGAGTATCGCCCAAAGTGCCGTGATCACGGTGAATAAATGCCGTTACATACGGTAAAACATAGCGGGATCTGGAATGAAGATCGCAATTCTTGACGACTATCTCGACAGCATTTTTCATCTGCCGTGCTATAGCAAGCTGGCCGGGCATGACGTGACCATCCTCACGCAGAAATATGATGATCCGGCCGATCTGGCGGGCGCAATTGGCGATGCGGAGGCGGTCGTGCTGTTTCGCGAACGCACCAAAATCACCGATGAATTACTGGCACATTTGCCAGGCGTAAAACTGATCAGTCAGCGCAGTGCCTATCCGCATATTGATGTCGATGCCTGCACGAAACGCGGCGTGTTGCTGTGTTCGAAACAGGGCGCGGGCAAGGCACCATCCTATGCGGCGGCGGAAATGACATGGGCGCTGATCATGGCATCCGCCCGCCAGATCGTCGAACAGAACGCGTCGCTCAAATCAGGCCAATGGCAGATGGGGATCGGCAAGACATTGCGCGGGCGAACAATCGGTATTCTGGGATATGGCAAGATTTCGCGCGTGGTCGCGGGCTATGCCAAGGCATTCGGGATGAATGTGCTGGTCTGGGCGTCCGAGGCATCGCGCAAGGCTGCTACTGAGGGCGGGCTGGATGTTGCCGCGTCACGCGAGGCGTTCTTTGCTGCGCCCGATATCATCACGGTGCATATGCGCCTGACCCCGGAAACCCGTGGCACGATTACGGTCGATGATCTGGCCCGGATGCGCCCCGGAAGCCTGTTTGTCAACACATCGCGGGCGGGGTTGGTGGCTCCGGGCGCGCTTCTGGCGGCTCTCGATGCCGGACGTCCGGGGAAGGCGGCGGTGGATGTGCTCGATACCGAACCCCTGATCGACGCCGATGACCGGTTTGCCAACCACCCCAACGTACTGGCAACCCCGCATGTCGGCTTCGTGACCGAGGATGAGCTGGACATGCAGTTTGGCGATATCTTCGATCAGGTGGTGGCTTATGCCAACGGCGACCCGATCCACATGATCAACCCCGAAGTCTGGCATGGTCGCAAAGCCAAACCGGCATAGATTGGCAAACGGTCGCCTGCGATATCGTCAGGCGACCGTTTTTTGTTCATGCCTTGGCGGCGGCTTTGGCGGCTCGGGCTTTTGCGCCGGGCAGGCGGGCAAATATCGTGATGTTGCCAAGAAAGATCATCACAAGCCCCGTCGCCCCAATCGGCGTCCAGACATAGCCTTCAAGGAAGGTCGAAACCGTAAGGGCCACCACCGGGAACAGGACGGTGACATAGGCCGCACGCCCCGCACCGACCCGGTGCACCAGTGCCAGATAGGCAATAAAGGCAACGACCGACCCCGGAATGGCCAGATACAGAAGCCCGCCAATATAGACCGGATCGGTCGGCAGGACCGGCGTCTGACCGCGCAGCAGGGCAAAGATCAGAAGCATGACCGCACCATAAGCCATGCCACGCGCGACCGCATCGCGGTTGGGAATACCCATCGCGTTCAGTTTGACCGAAACCATGTTGCCCATGCTAAACACCGCCGTCCCGCCAAGCGCAAACAAAAGGCCGGTGATGGCATGCGGATTATGCGACAGGGCATAAATCTGGTTGGCAAACAGGCACGCAATACCGCCAAGGCCGAATGCGGCTCCGAAGACAAAACGCAGCCCCGGCCGTTGGCCATAGAACGCCCAATTGCCCAGCGCATTGAAAATGGTCGAGGTGGTAAAGATCACCGCAACAATCCCCGATGCGATATAGCCGGTCGCCGAATACATCAGGATAAAGTTGATGCCAAACAACCCGCAGCCCAGCAGCACGATCCACGGATGGGCCCGCCACGGAACCGGCCGCCATTTACGCGACAGGATCAGGAATCCGCACAGCACGACAGCGGCCAGCAAAAAGCGATAGAAGATCGACATTTCAATCGGGATCGGCCCGATCTGAAGCTTGATCGCATACCAGGTAAATCCCCAGCAGGCCGTGACGATCAGAAAAAGCAGGGCGGTCATGATAAAGCGGAAACTCCGGTGACGAGAGGGGCAGGGCGAAAAACAGGATAAGGTCGATATGTGGGGCATATCCCAAGCCCGTTTATAGACTGTTTGGGGGATGTACGGCTTTCACGAACTTGCGGTGTTTTTCACAATCTTGCGCAAATCAATGCAGTCCTTCGCACGCCGGGCTTTGCAATATGGTGCTGCAATGCGATGATTGTGCCTTGGAAACAGGACGTGCCGATGTTTGTGCCCAATGGCCGATACCAGAATTTTGAAGTCTACAATCAGCTGATCGGTGATGCCGAACTGCTGAATGCGGGTGATTTTGGCGACAGCATTTCGGCGGCACACTGGCGGCGCAATGCGGATGTCATGACCCGTTATACCGATCCTGACCATCACACCATCAGCCTTTATGTCAATGGTGGTACAGGCATTAAACGCCAGATCGGACCCGATCCGCTAACCGGTGGCGGGCCGGGGCGTTGTTGCCTGATGCCGGCCCATCTGACATCGGATTGGGTGGTCAATGGCGAGGTCGAGCTGTTCCACCTCTATATCCCGCATTCCGCGTGGGAACGCGCGGTGGTCGAGGCGTTTGATATCGAACCCAACGCCGTTGAGGTCCCTGAAAAGACATTCTTCCTTGATCCCCTGATCGAGCAGACAATCCGCCATGCGATGTTGCCGCTGGACTGGAGTGCCCCGGCCGATCGTATGGCGATGTCGAGTGCTGGGCAGATGCTGATGGGGCATATGCTGCGCAGCTATTCGTCGAAACGCGATCTGGAATTCCGGGTGCGCGGTGGCCTGTCGCCGCAAATCAGACGCCGTGTGTTTGATTTTATCGAGGCCAATCTGGATCAGCCGCTGTCACTCGAACAGATTTCAGCCGAGGCGGGGCTTTCGCCCTATCACTTTGCGCGCATGTTCCGCCAGTCGGTGGGCGAGGCACCGCATAAATATGTTCTGCGCCGCCGGATTGAGGCCGCCAAACGGATGCTGCGCGATCCGGCATTGTCGGTTGCCGATATCGCGCTCGCCACCGGTTTTTCAAGCCAGGCCCATCTGACCACGCGGTTCAGCAGCTTTACCGGGTTGACCCCGGCAAAGTTCCGAAGCGTCGCCCGGTAGCGGCGGGGGCGGCGATGTGCTTGTGCCCGCAGACAAGCGATGGCGTTGCGAAACTGCGTAATAATGGGATTGGGCTTTATGCGTTGCTGGCAAAGGGTAAGGCATTTGGTCTGCCAAGCAGATATCCTTGCACATAATCCACGCCGTGATTGGTCAGGAAATCAAGTTCGCCCTGGCGTTCGATCCCTTCTGCCACAACGTCAATGTCGAGTTGCTTGGCCAGATCGATCAGCTTGCTGACGATGGCCTGTTTGTATTTATCCTGATCAACATGGTCGATCAGTTCACGGTCGATTTTAATGATGTCGGGTTGCAGTTGCGGCAACATGTTCAGGGTAGAATAGCCCGATCCAACATCGTCCAGTGCAACCCGAAAACCTGAATCACGATAGGATTTCAGGATCGCGCCAAGATGTTCAATACTGCGGACTTTTTCGGTTTCGATAACTTCAAAGACAACATTGTTGCGATCCAACCCGCATTCCGACACCACATCAATCGTTGTGCGCAGGCAGGAATCCGGATCGTAGATCGAACTTGGCGTGAAGTTGACAAACAGATTTCCCGAAATCCCCGCTTTGTGCGCGTTACGGACATTTGCAGCCCGGGCTGCCCGGTCAAGCTGGAACAGCAGATCGGCTGATTGGGCCGCGCCGAATAGTTTATCTGGTGTGATGACATTGCCGGTTTTATCGGTCCCGCGGATCAGGCATTCATGGGCATAGGGTTTTGTGATGTTTCCAACGGCAAAAATCGGTTGGAAAACGGAATTCAGGCGATTTTCCCGCAGCATATCGCCAAGCCATTCCGCGCCGATCTGTGCGCGTATGGCACCAAGCGACGTGACGCGCGCAATGTCGTCAAGTTGGGGTTCCCTATTGCCGGGCATGATCAGCGCCTTGGTGTCTGTGATTTCTTCGGGCAGCAGATTTTCGGAAATCGCGTCAATCAGCGGGCGCAGACCCGGACGGACATAATCAAGATAAAGCGTTGCAACGGATGTGCTTTTTTCTGCGGAGTGCCCGGACTTCTTGATATTGGCAAGAATTTTTCCCGTTGTATGTGCAACAGGAGGCCAAAGGTAAAGGCGGCCTTCACTTGGGGCCATTTCCGGTATTTTGTCGCACTTCTCGCAGAAGGTCAAAATCGTCTCCGTTTTTTGGTTTTCCAGATCACCCGAAGGTCCATCACCTTGTAAGATAATGGCTTCTTTCATTAAAGCATATGGGATTTGGGTGTGGCAAAAAAAGCCTGAATGTCAGGCGAGGTCGGACCTGCCTGCCAAATATGACCGGCAAATGTGATCGGATTTTACGCACATTCGACGGCGGCCAGTTTCTGATTTTGCGTCCCCGATAGGTCAAAGATCATTTCCCGGTTGATTACAAGTTTCAGCGTCTGGAATTGAAAATTTTCAACTAATCTTTTGATTTTTAATAATTTTTACAAGTTGAAAAATCGATTGACAAGATTGATCAGAGCTATCTAAAATTTCAAACAAACTAAAATATCAATTAATGGCAAAATGCCAATCCAACGGGAGGACTTCCATAATGAAATTTACTGCGAAAACACTCGGAATCTGTGCTGTACTTGCCGGGGCGCTTGCTGCGGGCATGCCTGCGACGGCTGCAACGACGCTTCGTATCGGAACGGTTCTGGCGCCAAATGACCCGATGGGGCAGGGGCTTGAGAAGTTCAAGCTTGATGTCGAAAAAGCCACCAATGGCGACGTTATTATCGAGGTTTTCCACAATTCCCAGCTGGGTGACACCACCGAAATGATCGATCAGGCGCGTGCGGGTGCCGGTATCGGTACGGTCACGGATGTCGCCCGTCTTTCAAGCTTCGTTCCGTCGCTGGCGATCATGTCGGCACCGTTCCTGTTTGATACCTATCAACAGGCCGACAAATTTGCCCTTTCAGATGAATATATCGCCTGGGGTGATGAACTTCGCGAGAAATCCGGCCTCGTGATGATTGCATCGAACTGGTATCAGGGCGCGCGCCACGCCCTGACACAGAAACCGGTGAAAAGTCCGGCTGATCTCGCCGGTGTTCGCATGCGGACAATCGGTGCGCCTGTCTGGATTGAAACCATCCGCGCAATGGGTGCCGAACCGACCCCGATTGCATGGGGCGAAGTATACACCGCCCTTCAGCTTGGCACGATTGACGGTGCCGAAGCCCAGCCGACCGCAATCTGGAATGCCAAACTTTACGAAGTGATCAAGAATGTGACCAAAACCGGCCATATCCAGCTCGTGACCGCGCTGGTTGTCGGTGCCGAGGCATGGGATGAAATCTCTCCTGAAAATCAGAAGATTGTACGTGATCTTGCGGTCGAGGACGGTCGTTATGCGTCGCAGCTAACCATCGAGCTTGGCGAAAAGGCGCTTGAAGATGTTGCCGCAAGCGGGGTTGAGGTCAGCGAAGTTGACCTTGCACCATTCAAGGAAGCTGTAAAGCCGGTTTACAAACAGCTTGATCTCGAAGCCGAGGCCGCCATCGTCAATAAAGTTCTCGGTCGCTGATTTTCCGGTAACGGTAAACGTGCCTTGCGAATGTGCGTTGTTCCGCATGCGGGGCAACGCACATCAATCTTCAAGATGGAATGGAATACATGCTCAAGCAAATTGAGTTTGCCTGTGCCGGGATTCTGCTTGTTGCAATTGTCGTTCTGGTGGGCGTTGCGTCAATTGCCAGGGCGGTGGGATCCCCGATTATCTGGTCAATTGAAATGGCCCAGCTTATTTTCGTCTGGCTTTGCATGCTGGCAGCTGACATTGGCATGCAGGAAAACCGGCATTTCGGTCTTCAGGTCCTGCAGGACAACATATCCCCCAAAGCACGCGATCTCGTCGAATTGTTCAATATCGTCGTGATCATCGGGTTCCTTGCGTTTCTGCTGTATTACGCGTGGGGCAATATGATTTTGATGCATCCCCGTCTTGTCGGCGCGACGCAAATCCATGCCTCTTACATCCATGCTTCGATGGTCGTCGGTCTGATCCTTTTGATGCGGACCATGGTTTTTAAGCTTATCGAACGAATTCGAAGCAGGGGGCAGTTCTGATGCTCATACTGATTGCGGTACTATTTACGGTTTTTCTGGTCATCGGAATGCCTGTCGCCTTTGCCCTGGCGCTTGCTTCGGTGCCGGTATTCATTATGACCGGGGCCATGCCGCCAACCGTGGTGATCCAGAAAATGGTAACGGCAACACAAAGCTTTCCGCTTTTGGCTGTGCCGTTCTTCATCCTTGCCGGAAATCTGATGAATGTGACGGGGATTACGTTCCGTCTGGTCAAGTTTGCCCGTTTGCTAACCGGCTGGATGGCCGGGGGGCTGGCACAGGTATCCATCGTTCTAAGCTTCATGATGGGCGGGATTTCGGGGTCGGCCGTTGCCGATGCCTCGATGGAAGCGCGCCTTCTGGGGCCCAGCATGATCAAGCAGGGCTATTCCAAGGCATCAACGGCTGCGGTTCTGGCCTTCGGGTCGGTTATCACCGCAACCATTCCACCAAGCATCGGACTGATCCTGTTCGGGTTTGTGAATGAAGTTTCGATCGGTCGCCTGTTTTTGGCCGGCGTTCTGCCCGGTATTTTCCTGACGATTGTCCTGATGATCACATCCTGGTTTGTCGCGCATAAGAACGGCTATAAACCCGACCTGCCAAAGGTGCCGAGTGGAAAAGAGCTTTGGTCGAGCTTTTCGGAAAGCATCTGGGCGCTGGCATTTCCGGTCATTCTGATTGTCGGCTTCCGCTTTGGTCTGTTTACCGCGACCGAGGCGGGCGCGTTCCTTGTTTTCTATGCGCTTTGTGTCGGATTTTTTGTTTATCGGGAACTGGACCGCAAAAAGCTTTACGAAGCGGTGACCGGCTCTGTTTCCGACCTTGGAATGGTGATGTTGCTGATCATTATGGCGGCGGTTCTGGGCTATGCCATGACTATTGAACGCGCACCCCAGCAGATTACCGAATTTGTCACAACGCTTACCGAAAACCCGGTTCTGATCCTGACGCTTGTTGTCGCGGTTCTTGTGATCAGCGGCATGTTCCTTGAAGGAGCGGCAAACATCCTTCTGGTCACGCCGATTGTCATGCCGGTTCTGGTCAATGCCGGATATGACCCGGTCCATATGGGGATTTTGATCGTGACCCTGATCAATTTTGGCGGTTTAACGCCACCGGTCGGGGTCATCATGTTTACGGTTTGTGGCATTCTGGATGTCAAAACCGGGGCTTATACCCGGGCATCGATCCCGTTCTTCATTGCGATGGTGGTATTTTTCGTTCTGATGGCGGCAGTGCCAAGCTTGACGTTGTTATTGCCCAACGCATTGATGTAATGAAGGAACCAAGGGATGCAGGCACATGCGCAATTGCCGGGAGTTGAGTGAAAATGAATACATTCATGGGCGGTCTCATGCCTGTTTATGATAGCGCGATGAAAGCCAATGCGCATGTTCCTGCTTCGGCACTTGTTTATGAGGAACTGAGAAGCCGGATCATTTCGCTTGTCCTTCCGCCTGAAACAACACTGGTTCGGGCAGAACTGGCGGACAGTTTCAAAGTCAGCCAGTCACCGGTGCGTGAAGCCATCATGCGTCTGGAACAGGATGGGTTGGTTGCATCCTATCCCCAGTCGCGAACCGTGGTGACCAAGATTGATGTTGCGCGTATCCGCGAGGAGCATTTTCTGCGTGTTGCGGCGGAATGCGAGGTGGTGCGGCAATTGGCGGAAATGGGGGAAACTGCTGCCGTTGTCAAAGCCAAGGGCATCATCAAAATGCAGGAAGCCCTTGCGGGTGATATCGAACAGATTGATCTGTTCAAGCAGCTGGATGAGACGTTCCATGCGGCTCTTTTCAATGGGGTCAATCAATCCAACCTGCATGTGCAGGTGACGGCACGTAGTGGCCATCTCGCACGTGTTCGCATGCTTGATCTGCCGCGTGCGGGTAAAATGCTTTCGGTGCTTGAAGGTCACAAGGCGGTAATTGCCGCGATCCAGTCCGGTGATGGCAATTTGGCCAGTTCGGAAATGCGGCAGCATCTTTCGGGAACCATGGAACGTTTGCCACAGATCGTTGAAGAAAACAGGGAACTGTTTTCATAAGGTTTTAGCCTTCCTCCCGGGCGGCCAATCAGCAAGGCGTTTTTAATAAACGCCTTGCTGATTTTGTTTGTGCCGGTATCGGCTGTCGAGGGGCTTTGCGGAACTGCGGCAATCGCATATCCTGTGGCTCTTGAACAGGAACAGAAATGCAAACAAGTTTTCGCCAGTATCGGTCTGAAGCCGCCAGCCACAGCCACGACGATTTCCACCAGATCATCATTGCCGATCTTGGCATGCTCGAGCTTGAGGTCGAGGGGCGAGGTGGCTGTGTTTCGGGCCGCAGGCTGGCGTTTGTTCCGGCGGGCGATACCCATGCCTATCGGGCGTTGGGGATGAACCGTTTTCTTGTGCTTGATGTCGATATCGATCTTGCGGCGCAAACCGGGCTTGAACGGTTTTGGTATCAGGCGGGCGCGTCACCCTATCTTGAAGTCGGGGCTGGCTATGCCGGGCATTTGACAGGTCTTTTGCAAGGACTTGAGCAAAAGCGTGTGATATCGCGCATACGGCGATTTTCGCCGGATGGACAGGGAAGACTGCAATCTGAAAATCTGTCATTGCGTCATGTGGCGGGAATTGCTGTGTGTGAAAACACCTTTGCCGATGACGCGTTTGTTTGCAAAACTTTAGGCGAAGTCCTGTGCCATTCAGCAGCCACGCAAACTGACAAAGCCGACGCAGGCAGCATGATTCCGATGCGATTGCAGCGCCTGCTTGCCTGGATTGAGCTGCGTCTTTCTGAACCGGTCGGGGTTCCTGAAATGGCGAAGATTACCGCGCAATCGGAAAGCGCGTTATTTGCGGCGTTTCAAAAGCATCTGGGTACAACGCCGATGCGCTGGCTTGGCGAACAACGATTACAGCGTGCCTATGCAATGCTGAATGATCCGCAAAATACAATGCCGCTTGGCGATATCGCGCGTGAGGTCGGTTTTACCGATCAAAGTGCATTTTCCCGTGCCTTTTCCCGGCGGTTCGGACATGCGCCGATTGCGCTTCGCCGCCGAACTTAAAGGCCTCCGGGTTTATCTCATTCGAATGAAATCCGGAGTTTCGGCAAAGACGTCTTCATCCCGACCTGCTTTGATCACCGATGCGATTAGTTGAACTTCGGGATGGTTTCATGACTTTGCTTGATCACCGTACAAAGGCCACCATGATTGGTGGTATTGCCATTGTGCTTTGGGCCTTGCTGGCGTTATTTACGACAGAAGTCAGTGCCATCCCGCCTTTTCAACTGGTCAGTCTTTGTTTCTCCGTTGCGGCCATTTTCAGCTTTATCTGGATCGCACGCGGCGGGTTGGCGGCATTTCAAGCATTGAGGCAACCGGTTGGTGCCTGGGTGCTTGGGGTTGGCGGGTTGTTTGGGTATCACTTTTTCTATTTCGTAGCCTTGGCCAATGCGCCCGCGGTTGATGCCAGTCTGATTGCCTATCTGTGGCCACTTTTTATTGTCCTGTTTTCTGCACTTCTGCCAGGCGAACGATTGCGCTGGTATCACATTGCCGGTGCGGTTCTGGGACTTTGCGGGGCTGCGGTTCTGGTGACCAAAGGGCATGGGTTTGATTTTGATCCGACCTATGGCCTTGGCTATGGCGCGGCAATGGTTTGCTCTATCCTGTGGTCGGGATATTCGGTTTTGAACCGGCGCTATCGCGATGTTCCTGTTGAAGCCGTTTGCGGATTTTGTGCCGGTGCGGCGTTATTGGGTTTTATAACACACGGCGTGACTGAAATCTGGGTCATGCCGGATGCGGGGCAATGGCTTGCGATTATCGGGCTTGGGCTTGGCCCGGTCGGGGTTGCTTTCTTTGTCTGGGATTATGGCACCAAGCATGGCGATATTCAGGTTCTGGGTGTCGCGTCTTATGGTGCACCGTTACTCAGCACGATCCTGCTGATCGGTTTTGGCAAAGCCGAAGCAAGCCCGACCGTGATCGCGGGGTGCCTTTTGATTGTTGGTGGCGCGCTTTTGGCTTCGATAAAAATGCTGCGACGGAAAACGGTTGTTGCGTGACCTAGGGCCTTGTTGGCGCTAGAACTGGATCAGGAAAGAAAATAAGAAAATCCGGAGCGCCAGAAATGACACAGCATATTCCCAAGGCCGAATTGCATCTGCATATGGAAGGTGCTTTGACGCCTGCATTAGTGCGGAAATTCGCCGCCCGCAACGGTATTAGCCTTCCGGACGGGATTTATGATGATCAGGATCGGTATATCTGGTCAAACTTCCCCGAATTTCTGGGCAGTTTTGACAGGGCGAGTGCGGCAATCCGTACCGGTAAGGATTATGCCGATCTGACGCATTGGTATCTGTGCGAACAGGCCAAAGCGGGGGCGCTTTATGTCGAGATTTTCTGTTCGCCGTCACATGCACTCGAATGTGGCATTTCCTTTGATGATCATCTGAATGGTGTTGCCGAGGGGATTGACCGTGCCGGGAAGGAAACCGGAATTATCGGACGGATCATCATGACCTGCGTTCGCCATATCGGCCCGGAAAAGGCGATTGGTGTGGCGACTGATACGGTTGCGTGTGGTCATCCCTATATTGTCGGGTTTGGCATGGGCGGGAACGAAAGCATGTTTTCGCAGGAAGCGTTTTACCCGGCCTATAAAATTGCCGCCGATGCCGGGCTTGGATGTACAACGCATGCCGGTGAAGTTGAAGGTCCGCAAAGTGTCTGGGATGCAATCAACAAATTGCCGGTGACCCGAATAGGGCATGGTGTGCGATCCATCGAAGACCCGAAACTGGTCGAAGAACTGGTGAAACGCGGCATTGTTCTGGAAGTGTGCCCCGGATCGAATATTGCCCTGTCTGTATATCCGGATTACGCATCCCACCCACTGCGCAGGCTTTATGATTCCGGGGTTAAGGTGACGTTGGGATCAGATGATCCGCCGTTCTTCCACACAACATTGGCCGAGGAGTATCAGCGCGCTAAAGATGTGTTTTGTTTTAGCGAGAATGAGCTTCGTGGTATAACGCGTACCGCCCTTGAGGCGGCCTTTGTGGATGCGGACACGAAAGCCATACTGATCGCAAAGCTTGATGCGAACTAATACAAAACGCCCCAGAAATCCGGGGCGTTTTTTGTTCTGTTACCAGGCAACTTTACCCAGAAGCTTTTCACCAAGCGTTGTCAGCTTTGCGCGTTCATAGCGCGTCTGTTCCCAATTGCGCGGGTCACCCGGGAAGGCGTGACCGCGTGCCGGCAGGCGTTCCGACCAGCTTTTGGTCCGCCAATCAACAAGTTCCTGTTCCTCGGGCGTTGCCGGGGCCATGGATATATATTGCGCAACGCGGGTCTGGTTGGACCGGTTGGCGCGAATGCCATGTGCAAGCAGGCTATTGAAAATCAGAAGATCGCCCGCCTGCATCGGAATGCGTTTGGGTTCATACGGAATATTGGCGATGTCCGGACGAAACGGGTCTCGGTCCTTTGGCGCGGTGGCAAGCCATTCGGCGAAATTGGCAAACAGATCCGGTACACACTGGAACCCACCCATATCATCATTGGTATCGACCAACGATAAAACGCCCTGCACATTGATCGGCAGCGGGACCTGACTGGTGTCGGCGTCCCAATGAATGAAACCGTCAAAGGCACGCGTGCCGACATTGGGCGTATTAAGGTTGGCGCGATCAATCGATACCCAAAGATCGGTCCGATCCCAGATATCGACAAATGCGTCATAAATCCGCGGTGTCTGGCGGTTATCCCACATTGATTGATGATGATAGGCTTCGACCATGCCGGAATTGTTCAGTTCGGTCATGGCATGGTCGCGCATTTGCGGCTGGGCCCAGCTTGCCGGATCATTCGGATTCATTTCCTGAAATTCCCAGAGGAAATCGACGGTGGCTTTGACCTGTTCCTGCGGGACGGCATTTTTTACGACAACAAAGCCATAGGTTTGCCAGTGTTTGAAGTCCGCATCCGATAGCACGCGGAGCGGCAGCGATTTTTTAAGATCACGCAATTGCGTGCCGGTGACTTCCTTGACCGAGGCATTGCCCGGCCGGTTCGCATTCGGGCCGGTCGGGGCCATTGTCGCCGTAGTTGCGTTTGCCAGCATGCTCATGATTTTTCCTCCCGCATGGTTCATGATGTTGGAACCATTCTAGAGGGCCGCAATGGTCGCGCCCACTGACAGGGCGGACATAATATGATACTATTCGGCCAAATTAATCGATTTTGATAGCCGTATAAGCGGGTGTTTGAATGAAACTGCTGTTCGAACATGTGAAAATTGCACCGGATCGGTCATGGCGCGGCCTGCACCGGAACCTGCGTGCGATCCCGTTCGAGTGGCATTTTCATCCGGAATACGAACTCACCCTGACGCTCGGAAGTGAGGGGCAACGCTATGTCGGGGATCATATCGGTTCTTACGGTGACGATGATCTGGTCTTGCTGGGCCCGAACCTGCCCCATACATGGCATTCGCACAATGCCGCCCCGCCCGCATCCGGGAAAATCGATATGGGAGCCTATGATCTTGATTTGCAGGCAAAGCCGGGCGAACGGCCACATCAGGCCTTTGTGTTCTGGTTTACGGCCGATTGGATCAATAATGTTTGTGAAACCATGCCGGAATTTGCGCGGCTGCGACCTGTCCTGACAGATGCACGGCGGGGTGTGAAGTTCGATACCCTATCAGCACGAAAGGTTGCGGCCTTCACACACCGGTTTGATATAGGCGATCCGGCCGACCGGTTATTGTTGCTGATAGAAGTATTGCGGATTTTGCTGGATGCGCAGGAACGGATACCGCTTGCGTCCGAACGGTTTGACGCGACGGTGCCCGATTATCATGAGGCAACCCGGCTTGGTCGGGTTCTGGATATTTTGCATTCGCACTATGTCGAACAAACCGGAAGAGCCGAAATTGCCGAGCAGACCGGCATGAGCGAGCGGACCCTGCGCCGTTTTTTCAAACGTCATACAGGGTCAAGCATTCAGGATTATCTAATGGGATTGCGGTTGGGGCGGGCGGTGTCTTTGCTGTTGTCGTCCGAATTGCCGATTTATCGGGTGGCGGAGGAATCCGGGTTTCAGAACCTGTCGCATTTCAATCGGCAATTTGACCGTCATCGCGGCATGTCGCCCAGCCGGTTCCGACGTGAACGGTTTGAAAAGGGAATGTTGCAGTCGGTTTGAGAAGGTAGACGTGCCTATTAGAAACGAGGCAGGGGCCAGTCGGTATGATTGGTTGCCAGATGCTGGTCAAATGCCTGCCAGAAAAGGTTTCGGAAAACATCGCGTTCCTGAAGGATTTCATGGCGGGCTTCGGGGATTTCGACCATTGCAACCGATGGATGATCGCCAAACAGTTCCTGTGTGGCGCGGTTGCTGACCACCTGATCGTTTCCTGACAGAATCATCGTAATCGGGGGCAGGGGCGAGGTCACAAAATTATTATCCGGTACAATACGCTGGGATAATTCCGCCTGTGCCCTGAAACAGGCATCAAGCCATCCCGCCGAAACGCCACCAACCACCAGATCAGGGTTATCTTGCAGGCAGGTGACGTTGCGTTCGTAGCGCGCCCTATCCGACGTCAGCAGATTGTCATCGGCAAAGGGTTGCAATGGTGACAGCAGCTTTTGTCCTGGCAGGAATTGCTTGTCGAAACCATATCGGCACAGTCCGGCTGACAAAAACTGCGCGGCAAGTGCGATCCAGTCCGGCCCACCAAGCCCGAAAAATGGGGCGATCATGACGCTGCTTTCAAACAGGGACGGTTTTTCAAGCAGCATGTGCATGCCCACCAGCCCGCCAGTCGAGTGGGTCAGAAGCAGATCACAGTGGATATTGTAATGATCGGCCAGGTGCGAAAGCACATCATGCGTATCTTCGATATAATGGGCGATATCGCGGACATAACCCATATGGTTTTCGGTGACTTCGCGGGTTGATCCGCCCTGTCCGCGGAAATCGAAAGTGACACAGCCAAGCCCGCGTTCGGCAAGTTCATGTGCTGTTTCGCCGTAGCGTTCGATGAACTCGCCGCGCCCCTGAAGGATCAGGACATGACCAATGGCATTTTCAGGCGAATTCAAGGCATAACGAAATGTCAGGCCGCTTCGTCCGGTAAATCGATCAATGGCAAAGGTCATGTCTGTGCGTGCTTCTTATGGCGGAAGGCGATGATCAGTTGTGCAAACTGTTCATCAATTTGCGGTCTTTCCCGGGACTTCCAGTGACACTTCGATGAAATGGGTCATTTTGTCGAGCATGCTGACAAAATCGGGGTTGAAGGTTCCGCGCCGCAGACTGCCCAGGGACGCGGAATCCGACAGATTCAATTCACCATAAACCGCATCGCTGCTGGTCTGGCATTTACTGTTGGCGCTTTGCTCGTCGTAATGGTCGCATCGACGGATAATGCCATCCATACCGTAATGCTGGTTATCGGGATGCATGGTAATGGCAGTATGGGCATGATTAAGCGTCCGCCAGTCCGGAGCCGCAGATTTGACAATGTCGACACCCTCACACAAAGGATGTTCGTCAATCAGGTGTTCTTCGCCCTGATACCAGATCAGGCGCTTGTTATCATTTGTGACCTTGTTGCAGAAGAAGTCGGCCGCCAATAAGGGATCAACCGTGTGGTCATCGGAACTGGCCACCATGAAGACGGGGATATCGAACGTATCCATGGTGCCATCGCGATAGGGTTCAGTCAGCAGATGAAATTCCGCCGCGGCATTCATTGCCATCGAACCATATTTGGCAGCATCACTGTTTTCACCTTTGCCAACCCAGCTTTGGACATAACGGGCATAGGGTGTCAGCCATGCCTGATCGCTTTTGGCAGCAAAGCCCGGCGATAGTAAAACCATTGCCGTCATCCGCGGATCGCGGCGACGGGCATCAAATTCGCGCCCGATCAGGGCCGCCCCCATCGAATAGCCAATGGTGATGACATGGTCGGTGCCGTTTGCGAACCCGTCCAAGCCATAACGCACTGTTTTGATCCAGTCCTCGTAACTGACGTCAATCAAATCACCTGGGACGGTGCCATGCCCCGGAAGAAGCAGGCCATGGAAGGTCGCGCATGGGAATTTGGATTGCAACGTATCGCGCACATCGGTCATCAGAAACGGACTGTCTGTCAGGCCATGTACCATCAGGAAACCGACATCTTTGCCATGTGCCGTGTCATTGCCCGCCGCATCGCAGGCCGCTTTGTTCGGACCTGATGCGAAAGGGGCACGCATCGCGACCACCTGGTCAAGATCGTATTGGCCAAATGGCGCGGCTTCCTTGTCAAAGCGCTTTGCTTTAAGTGCCGTGTGAAGCTGTTCGCGGGTTTTCTTGACATAATCGTCAAATGATTGGTTCTCGGCGGGGGCACCAATGGCAAGGCCGGACGGATCATGTTGCGGGTCTTCGAAAATGCATCCCGACAGTGCAATCGTCGCCGGAATGGTCATAGCGACAAGTGTCGAACGCAAAAGGCCGTTTGCGGACATGGAATGCTTCCCCGTTTCGTTTCGGTGTGGTGGCTTGTCCGATAAACTCTAACTCAGGCTGCATTATGACGCGACCAACAAAAAAGCGGCCCGTAACGGACCGCTTTGAAATCGGTGGCAGAACACGCCCGAAAGCTGGCTTATTCCATGATTTCCCAGCTATGCGTGATTTCGGCCGCCTTCGACAGCATGATTGAGGCCGAGCAATATTTCTCGGCTGAAAGTTCAACCGCACGGGCCAGTTTGGCTTCGTTCAGGTTTTCACCCTTGGCCTTGAAATGCAGGTGGATTTTCGTGAATACCTTGGGGTCGGTTTCCGCACGCTCGGCTTTGACATCGGCTTGGACATCGATGATTTTCTCGCGGCCTTTCTGAAGGATATGCACGACATCAATCGACGAGCATCCTGCCAGACCGAGAAGCAGCATCTCCATCGGGCTAGGACCAAAGCCGGTGTCACGGTTGCCATCCATGACAACGCCATGGCCAGAGCCGCTGGTGCCGGTGAAGGTCAGATTTTCAAGCCACTTTACGCGTGCTTCCATGATCGGGTTCCTTGTCTTGAGAATTGCATGCTTCATCGTCTAGCCTGCCTGATCGGTTCGCGCAAGCCGTGATCAGATAAGGCAGTTAAAGGTTGAAAAACATCAAGTACAGGGGTGTAAAACTGTTATAGGAGTTTTTACCTTAACAGGAGATAATGTATGTCATTCCAGACCGTTATCGCCAAGGAGGGTAAATCATGACGCAGGATGCCGGACGCAGCAAAAGCCGTTTCATGATGGCTATGGAGCATGTTTTGCGTGAAGTGAACCATGAAGTCATCAGTCCTGCGATCCCTGATATGAGCGTCGATACGGCTTTGCCGCTTATTATCAATGTTGCCAAGTTGCGTGCCGACTATCTGAAATATGCCTTCAAGCTCAGTGCAGATCGCAACGACAATCATCCGACGGCCGAGGAACTGGCGAAGCTTAAACTTCTTCGCGAGAGCTATCAGGAAATGCTTGCGGCTGCGCGTGAACTCGAACATTGCATTGATCGGGGATATATTGACCTGCCGGTCGGCGATAAAAAATCGTGACGCATTGGCTCTGGTCGCAAGACTAAGCTTGTCATATACTTACGTATGGAATAAGAGCTTTGAAAAAAGGCCTGCTAAGCGGCCTTGGTAATAAAATCCGATGGTTTTGGGGCATTATAGATAACACGGGAAAGGGAGTGCGTCGCAAAGCGGCGCGTGCGTGTATTGTCAATTGCTCCAGACATTGTCGCCACAGCAGCACTATCGCGCGACGGCATTATATTCATCGGTTCGTCCGATTTGAAAATCGCCCATGCCAATTTGGTTGCGGTTAACCTTTTTAACGCATCGAAGTCGGCCTTGCGAGACGGAACCGAAATCAAGCAGTTCCTTGCTTTTCTTGCCAAAAATGCGGAATTTTCGTCTGGCGACAGTGTCGGTGCGGCACGCGAAGCGCTTAGCCTCATTTCTGGTAAGGATGCCAAGGCCGATTTGCCAGCCTTTCAAATGAATGGCAGAAAAGTTACGTGGCGTAAGGCCGAAGGTCCCGAAGGTGTGACAGCACTGGTCTTTCGCGAGGCTGGCAAGGCAGAAGAGCTTGCCAAGGCATTGGCCGATCACAAGATTTTCATCCAGCATCTGATCGATGTGTTGCCTGTCCCGGTTTACCTCAAGAATCTGGATGGTGTGATCAACCGTTGCAATGATGCTTTTGCCGAGTTGCTGGGGCAGGATCCCAAAAAGGTGATTGGCGGCAAATTCGCCGATGTGGCCCCGGCGCCGCTTGTTAGCCGCATTTTCGATTACGAGGCACCGTTGCTGAAATCAGAAGGCAATGTGCGTCATGAAATTGATTTCGAAATGGACGGTGTCGAAAAATCCGCATTGTTTGCCGCCGCCAGCCTGAAGGGGCCAAGTGGCGCAATTGCCGGTACGATTGGCTCGTTGATTGATGTGACATCGCTAAAACAGGCACAGGCCGAAGTCGCCGCGGCAGCACAACGTCTGACAGGGCTTTTGGAAAAGGCACCAATCGGTGTTGGCATTTCCAACCGGGATGGCGGGGAATTCCAGTTTTATAACAAGATGTTCGAGACTCTTCTGTCTCTTGATAGTGATGGGATGGTGCCAACGGACACAGTGCTTCTTTCGGAGCGATACCGAGAAAAAAGTCTTCAGGATATGGATATGCTTGGCGAATTGCAGGATGTGGAATTACGCATTCGCCGTCCGGCAGATTCAGATGCGCGGTGGTTGAAGGCATCCATGGAACCGCTGACATTCGAGGGGCAGGAATCTGTGCTCTGGTGGATAAGTGATATCACCAAGCAGAAGCTTGCCGCACGTGAACTGCAGAATAAGGCAAATAACGATGAACTGACCGGCCTGGCAAACCGTGCGCGTTACATGCAGAAGCTTTCACAATGTGAAACTGTCTTGCGCGGTACGGATACGCCAGCGTCAATCTTCCTGCTTGATCTTGATGGCTTCAAGACCGTGAACGATACATTGGGGCATGGTGCTGGCGACTGGGTTCTGGTTGAAACGGCAAAGCGGCTCAAGCGTGTTGCCCGTCGGGCGGAGGAAGTGGCGCGTCTGGGCGGTGATGAATTTACCCTGTTTTTCATTAATAAAGGTGATGAAAAGGAAATGGCGGCACTGGCCGATGACATTATTGCCGAGATCTCCAAACCCTATATGTGGGAAGGGAATCGTTGTGATATTGGTGCATCGATTGGCTTTACCGTTTTCGACGCAGGCTATTGCGACATGACCGAGCAATTACGCCGTGCTGACAAGGCCATGTATGAGGCCAAAGAAGCCGGCAAGGGGCGGGCCTGTCTCTATCGGCCAGAACTTGAACCCGATTTGCACAGGGATGATACTGTCTAGGTCTGATTGGTTTGCTCAAGTGGAATTTGGGGTGGGGGGATGTGATCATCCCGCCTTTTCCTTTGCTGATTTGATCAGTTGCATCCGCCAGTACTGCGGTTTTGCCGAGATTTTCAATTAGCTAATAGGTCTAATCAGGCACATTTTTGCCGGGAATCTGGTGGTTGGCACAAACAAAAACGCCCGGCACATGGCCGGGCGTTTCGTGTTCGATGCGTCCTTTCTGGTGAAAGGATCAGCCGCTGTAGTACATGTCGAATTCGACCGGGTGCGGCGACTGTTCGAAGCGGATAACTTCTTCCATTTTCAGGGCGATGTAAGCGTCGATCAGGTCGTCGCTCATCACATCGCCTTTTTTCAGGAAGTCGCGGTCTGCGTCGAGGCTGTCAAGTGCTTCGTGCAGCGAGCGGCAAACGGTCGGAACTTCTTTGAGCTCTTCCGGCGGAAGGTCATAGAGGTTTTTGTCCATTGCATCGCCCGGGTGGATCTTGTTCTCGATACCGTCAAGGCCAGCCATCAGCATTGCGGTGAATGCGAGATACGGGTTGGCAAGCGGATCAGGGAAGCGAATCTCGACGCGCTTGCCCTTCGGGGACGCGGTGTAGGGGATACGGCAGGAAGCAGAACGGTTACGAGCCGAGTATGCCAGCAGAACCGGTGCTTCGAAGCCCGGGACCAGACGCTTGTAAGAGTTGGTCGTCGGGTTGGTGAAAGCGTTCAGTGCTTTGGCGTGTTTGATGATACCGCCGATATAGTACAGAGCGGTGTCAGACAGGTCCGCATAGCCGTTACCAGCGAACAGCGGCTTGCCTTCGTGCCAGATCGACTGGTGAACGTGCATGCCCGAGCCGTTGTCGCCAAAGACCGGCTTCGGCATGAAGGTTGCGGTTTTGCCATACTGATGTGCAACCATGTGGATGCAGTATTTGTAAACCTGAACGGCGTCAGCATGTTCGATCAGGGTGCCGAAAGCGATACCCAGTTCGTGCTGCGACGGTGCAACTTCGTGGTGGTGCTTTTCGCAACGCACGCCCATTTCGTTGATGTAGTTGACCATTTCGGCGCGGATGTCGTTGGCCGAGTCAACCGGCTGTACCGGGAAATAGCCGCCCTTCGGACCCGGACGGTGGCCGCGGTTGCCGCCTTCGAATTCGGTGCCGGTGTTGTACGGACCTTCTTCGGAGTCCAGCTGATAACCCATGCCTTCGCCAGCGGTGGTCCAGCGAACGTCATCAAACATGAAGAATTCCGGCTCTGCACCGAAATATGCGGTGTCGCCGATACCGGCCGATTTCATGTATGCGAGTGCGCGTTTTGCGGTCGAACGCGGGCAACGCTCGTAACCCTGGCCAGTGGCCGGTTCGATAACGTCGCAAACGATGATCAGGGTCGGCTGCGCGGTGAACGGGTCAACAACAGCGGTCGACGGATCCGGCATAAGGATCATGTCGGATTCGTTGATTTCTTTCCAGCCAGCGATCGACGAACCGTCGAACATGATGCCGTCAACAAAAACGTCTTCGTCGATTGTGCAGATGTCCTGCGCGGTGTGCTGCCATTTACCTTTGGAATCGGTAAAGCGCAGATCGACAAACTGGATGCCTTTTTCTTTGATAAGCTTAAGTACAGAAGCAGCGTCAGACATGATGCAACCCTTTAAAACTCAAAATTAGTGATCGTACGATGTTCAATGTCAGGTAACGGACCGATTAGATCGCGTCGTTGCCCCGTTCACCGGTACGAATGCGGATCGCGTCCTCGAGCGAGGAAACGAAGATTTTACCGTCACCGATACGACCGGTGTGAGCGGCTTGCTGGATTGCCTCAATCGCACGCTCGACAAGCGTGTCCTCAACGACGATTTCCAACTTTACCTTCGGCAGAAAGTCCACAACATATTCGGCGCCGCGATACAGCTCCGTATGGCCTTTCTGTCGGCCGAAGCCTTTGGCTTCGGTAACGGTAATCCCTTTGAGGCCAATCTCTTGAAGGGCCTCTTTAACCTCGTCAAGCTTGAATGGCTTGATGATGGCTTCAATCTTTTTCATTAAGCGCCCTCTGCTTTTTGCGAGAGTTGCGTAGAACTCGGAAAGCTCCATTGCTTTGCCGCGTTAATTGCACGGGCCGTGCCAGTTTTGGCCCGCGCGGTCATTCTAAGGAGTCTCTGCGTGAAAACCCAGCAAAACCCATGAAGTTTTTAAGATTTTCTTGATCGCATCTGATTGTCTTTTAGGCAGAATGTTTAAAATTTATGCAAACATTGTGAGATGGCAGAGGTCAACGAGGTTCTCCGCGATCCGTGCTTGCCTGATCTGCCTGCGTCGTGCGACAGAAAATACATAAAACACGTATCATGACGACAGGGCATGGATCATATAATCTGCCTGTCTGATTTATAATTTGCGCCACCAGACAGATAAAAGCCGGTTTCCACCGACTGGTACTGAAACTCAGAGAAGGACGCCTCATGACCGAATTTGTCGGCAATCCTCTTTTCGCTTCGGGCGGCATCACGATTTTTGAAGTGATGAACGAACTGGCCCAGAAACATAATGCCATCAATCTAGGGCAGGGAGCGCCCGATACTGACGGTCCGGCTGATATTCGCGAAGCTGCGGCCAAGGCGACGATGGAACTGTCCAATCAATATCCGCCGTTGGCAGGTGTTCCGGAGTTGCTTCATGCGGTTGCCGACCATAACAAGCGTTTCTATGATATCGAGGTCGATCCGAAGAAAGAAGTCCTTGTCGCGGTCGGTGCGACCGAGGCGCTGGCTGATGTGATCCTTGGTCTTGTTGCGCCCGGCGATGAAGTGATCCTGATCGAACCCCTTTATGACAGCTACCTTCCGATGGTGAAGCTTGCGGACGGTATCCCCAAACTGGTACGTGTCACACCGCCAAGCTGGGATCTGCCACGCGAAGAACTTGCAGCGGCCTTCTCGGAAAAAACCAAGCTGATCCTGATAAACTCGCCGCAGAACCCTTGTTCAAAGGTCTATGGCGATGATGAACTGCAATTCATTGCTGATCTGTGCATCAAGCATGATGTGATCGCACTGTGTGACGAGGTTTATGAACATCTTGTCTTTGACGGGCGCAAACACAAACCGCTGATGACTTTTCCCGGTATGCATGATCGCACCGTACGCATAGGATCAGCAGGCAAGACATTCTCACTGACGGGGTGGAAGATCGGATACATCACAGCATGTGCAAAATTGATGGAGCCGATCAAAAAAGCGCATCAGTTCCTTGTTTTCACCGTGCCGCCAGGGTTGCAGCATGGTGTGGCCTACGGCCTTAACAAAGGTGATGATTACTTCGAAGGTTTTACTGCTGAAATGCAGGCAAAGCGCGACTTCCTGATGAAGGGCCTGAAAGAGGTTGGCTTTGGGGTTCTGGATTCGCAGGGTACTTATTTCATCACCTGCGATTTCCGACCGCTTGGCTATGATTGCGATGATGTCGAGTTTTGTCAGATCATGATCAAGGAGGCCGGTGTTGTGGCGATCCCTGTTTCGGCGTTCTATCAGGGCAAGGATGGCGGCGTTCGCCATTTTGTGCGGTTCTGCTTCTGCAAGGAAGAAGCCAAAATGTCCGAGGCGATTGAGCGGATGAAGAAGGCGTTTGCAAGGTAGAAAAGCAAGGCATTTAAGGGAAACAGGCCGAGAACTTTAGCCTTCGGCCTGTTTTTTTGGGGACGCTGTCAACCGTGATCAGGAATTGACCATTTCCCAACTCCCTGTGCGGGCCGAGCGGGCCAGCGCATCCAAGATCTGCATATTGGCAATCCCGTCTTCAATCGGGTAGTCGACCGGGCTTTCGTCGTTAAAGATCGCCGTCGCGTTCTCGCCTTGCAGGGTATAGTGGTTGCCAGTCGGGAATTTGATTTCGCGTGCTTCGTCAAAACCTGGCTGCTTTTGCGTACCGACCCTGATCACTGCCGGATTTTCCGGCACCGGGTTGAACGGCATGATGATTTCAATGCGGCCTTCGGTGCCAAGGATATGAACGCGCTGCACGGCGGCGGATTGTGTGCCGCAAACAAAACTTGCCTGAACGCCGCTTCCGAAATCGAGCATGCCCGAAACAAGCCGGTCAGTACCGAATTTCGGATCCTTGTCCATCAGGGAAACCACACGCACCGGTTCCTTGCCCGTGATATAGCGTGGGCCGACAATGCAGTAGCAGCCGATATCAAGTAAACCGCCACCGCCGATATCCTTTTTGTTGCGCACATTGTTCGGATCGGCATTGAAATAGGTAAAGATGCTTTGCACCGTGCTGATCGTGCCGATCTGACCGCTTTCGACGAGCCGACGCGCTTCCTGCCATTGCGGATGATGACGAACCATAAAGGCCTCAAGCACGTGTTTGCCGCTTTTATCGCGGGCCGCGATCAGGCGTTTGGCGTCTTCGGTGTCAAGCCCGATGGGTTTTTCGCACAGCACGTGTTTTCCGGCTTCCAGCGCTTTGATTGTCCATTCGACATGCAAGTGGTTGGGCAGGGGATTGTAGATTGCTTCGATTGACGGATCAGCCAGCAGTTCCTCATAGGAGCCATAGGCGCGCGGAATGCGCAGACTTTGGGCGGTTTCACGCGTTTTTTCCAGATCACGTCCGGCAATGGCAAGGATTTCAAGCTTGTCGCTTTCCTGCATGGCCGGAATGACCTTTTCCGTGCCGATCTTTGCCGTGCTGATGACGCCCCACTTCATTCCGATACTCCGTATTGTTTTCTCTTTTGCGGCGCGCATGATTGTTTCAGGCCTGCGCGCCGTGTTAATTTCGCCCGGAATGGCGGGCGTGTTCAAGATATTGAATTGATTTAATTAGCGCACTTGCCTGATCGCGCAAGATGTTCAAACGGATGGGGGCCTGTTCGGGCGGATTGGTTGTGATGATAAGTACCAGATACAGAACCCGCAGTCGCCCGGTTTGCGGGACTTTGAGAAGTTCGGTGGAAAACGGGGCAAAAAAGTAAAAATATGCGCTTGACGTCCGGTGCTCCCGGCGATAAAAACCGCGCCACACGACGGCGGGTGTAGCTCAGGTGGTTAGAGCACCAGATTGTGGCTCTGGGGGCCGTGGGTTCAAGTCCCATCACTCGCCCCATGTGAAAAGGTCAGGCAGAAATGCCTGGCCTTTTGTCTTTCGGGCTGCTTTCCAATTCCAAAACCGGGACTGATCTGCTAGTTAGCCTGTGCGCTCGCGCCCATTCGTTTGTTCCGGTTCCGAGGAGGTCGCCCCCATGTCCGCAAATTCAGTAAATCGCATTACCCTTCGCCGTCCCGATGACTGGCATTTACATCTGCGCGATGGCGCGATGCTTGAAGGGGTTATTGGCGAAACCAGCGAACATTTTGCACGTGCGATCATTATGCCGAACCTTGTGCCGCCGGTGGTCAAGACCGAGGATGCGATTGCCTATCGTGACCGGATTAACGCGGTCATCCCGCAGGGGCACGATTTTACGCCTTTGATGACGCTTTACCTGACCGAAGGGACCAATCCCGATGATGTCGAGGAAGGCTACAAGTCCGGTGTGATTACCGCACTGAAGCTGTATCCGGCCGGGGCAACGACCAATTCGGCAAGTGGTGTGCGCGATTTCGACAAGGCGATGCCGGTGCTGGAGCGCATGGCAAGTCTTGGTATTCCGCTTTGCGTGCACGGTGAAGTCACCGATCCTGAGATTGATATTTTCGACCGCGAGGCCGTGTTCATCGACCGCGTTCTTGATCCGCTGCGTAAGCGTTTGCCGGAATTGCGTGTGATCATGGAGCATATCACCACCGAAGACGGTGTCGAATATGTCAAAGCCAATGACAGGAACCTTGGCGCGACCATCACGACCCATCACCTGATCATCAACCGCAATGCCATTCTGGTCGGAGGCATTCATCCGCATTTCTACTGCCTGCCGGTGGCGAAGCGTGAAAAACATCGCCTCGCACTGCGCAAGGCAGCAACCAGCGGTGATGTGCGTTTCTTCCTGGGTACTGACTCCGCCCCGCATACCGATGACCGCAAGGAAAGCGCGTGTGGTTGTGCCGGTATCTTTACCGCCAATAATACTGTCCAACTTCTGGCACATGTGTTCGAGGAAGAGGGGGCATTGGACAAGCTTGAAGGCTTTGCCTCGGTCAATGGTCCGCAGTTTTATGGTCTGCCGTTGAATGGCGACAAGATCACATTGGAAAAACGCGATGCGGCGGCAACTTTCCCGGCCAGAATTGAAACCGGTGAGGGCCCAGTCACGGTGTTTGATCCGGGCTTCCCGATTTACTGGCACTATGCCGGTTAGGTTTGCGTCGATCATGTTCAAAAGGGGCTTGTTATGCAGGCCCCTTTTTTGTGGCTTCTACGGTGATGGTCAGCCCGTGATATCAATATTGGCTGGTGCCGCGCTCAGCCCTAATGTCATGCGATAGCTTTCGGCTGCCGCAATAGCCTGTGTTGCGATCATCGCACTGATGTTGCGTGACGCACCCTTTGCAACATTGAAATCGGCCGATGATGTGCCGGGCATAGAGGCGGCCCGCGATATGGCGGCCTGATTGGCAATCGCTGCAATCCCGTCAAGGCCCTGAAGCGGGTGAATGCTGACCTTGCCGCCGGTGGCGTAAAGTCGCCCGTCAGGACCGGCAGTATAACTATAACTGATCATTCCGGCATTCGCACCAGCAAGGGTCTGATGGCTTTCTTCCTCGGTCCTGACGTTGGCGTCACGCGCCTGCAATTCCCGAACAATGTCGCGTTCCCGGTCCGTCAAAAGGGCGGGATTGCTTGTTGGCAGGCGTGCACTTTCCGGTGTTGTTTCGCGTGCTTCGCGTTGTTGCGCGGTGCTGCCCCGGATGTCGGGTACGGACGCACCGGGCAGGGCGCGAGGGTCAAGTTGTTGAATAATGGTAACAATTGATGCCGCACTGTTAACCGGTGTGGAGGGGGCGTTTGGCGCCGGATCTGATAGCTGTGTTGTGGTGCTCGCATTGCCAATCGGTCGGATTGACACGGCAGCGGGCCTTAAAGGTGTTGCAACAGAGCCCCCCTCAGCAGAACCTGATCCTGCAGATTGTTGCCCGGCACCGGGAAGGGCACGGGTGGCAATGACTTGCCCAAGTTGCCCACCACTGCCAGGAATAAGCTGAATTGCACCATCCTGTGTCATGGGAGCATTATATATCAACTTATGGTTAAGTGTATATGATTGGCATCACTGCAATCACGGCAGTTTGATGTGATCTTGAATTGCTGATCGATCATAGAATGCAGGAACGCAGTCGATATGGTGTAGGAGAAATAGCCGTTTGAAACACCTGCTTATGCCTGTTTTGATCATGCTTTGGGCGATAGTGTCGGTACCTGCAATTGCCGCACCTGATGCTGATCTATGGCCCGATTGGCAGGCGCATGATGATTCGAACGACGCCATCATTGATCATTCTGTCTGGCAGACGATCCTTGACCATCATCTGGTGGTGGTTTCGTCTGGCGTCACGGCATTTGATTATGCAGGTGCCAAATCTTCAAGCCTTACGCATCTCTCGGATTATCTTAATGCCATGCAGGCGGTTAAAATTGACGCATATAACCGCGATCAGCAAATGGCCTTCTGGATCAATCTTTACAATGCGCAGACTGTTGCGGTGGTCATGGATCATTATCCGGTCGACAGCATTCGGGATATCGACATTTCACCGGGGCTTTTTTCGCTTGGATTATTTTCGTCAGGCCCTTGGGACAAAAAACTTTTGACCGTCGAAGGCAGGTCTTTGAGCCTGAACGATATCGAACATCGTATCCTGCGGCCCATCTGGCAGGATGCGCGTATTCACTATGCCCTTAATTGTGCGTCAATTGGTTGTCCGGCGTTGGCAGCGACGGCCTATGACGGAAACCGGATCGAAGAGCAGCTTGATAAGGCGGCTCTTGCTTTCATCCAGGATGAACGGGCGGTGAGGTTGGCCGAAGACGGATCAGAGATCGAACTGTCTTCGATTTTTGACTGGTATCGGTCCGATTTTGGCAAAAGCGATGCGGCATTTTCCGATCATCTGGCGCGTTATGCCGGATTGGAGCTTGCAACATGGCTGAGCGTTCACGGCGAGGACCTGCCCATCAGCTTCTATCATTATGACTGGTCATTGAACGATAGCCATCCCTGAGGTCGTGTTGTTTACGCCGCTGTCATGCGCCAGTTATAGTGGGGCGCGCGGCTGCTTCGGGCGCGAACAGGGGGTGATGGCAGGCGATTTTGCAAAACCTGATCAATCGTGTGACGGACGTCACTGGCCGAGATGCCATCATAGCGCATTAATGTCTGGACGATCGGATCGGCCAGCATTTCGTCGATGGTCAGTTCCTGATCCACATATTTCATTGCTCGCATCCCATTCATATTGTTGCGCCCAAGATAAAGCGATTGAAAATCATTCGCAACAATTAAGTTGTATCCATTGTCTTTTTTCATCTTTTCGCTGTAGCCGCGTTGTGCTGCGTCAAAGTCAGACGGGCGATTTTACGCTATATAAGGTGTTTCTTGTGCTGGGGCGCTGTTGATAACGGACCACATCCTGCGGTGGCTGGTTTTCAGCTATTTTCTTGATTCTCGTGTTTTCTGGCTCTAACGCTGTCATCTGGCTTTCGAAATCCGATAAAGCCCAATAACTGTGGCAAGAATAGGCTGGGAAGATGACACGTCCGGGAATTCGTGAATTTGCGTTGCTGTTTTTACTGGCGCTGATGTGGGGCAGTTCATTCACCTTCATCAAGATTGGTGTGCATGCCTATTCGCCGCTGGTGGTCGCAGCCGGGCGATTGGCTGTCGCCGCACTGGTGCTATGGGCCTTTGCCTTTATTCGCAAAAGTGACCTTCCCAAGGGACGGCGCGCGTGGTGGTCGACCTTCTTTGTTGCGTTGTTGGGGAATTCTGTGCCCTTTTTCCTGATCAGCTATGGCGAAACGGAAATCGATGCCGGGCTAGCGGCAATTCTGATGTCTGTCGTGCCGCTGACAACGGTGGCGCTGGCACATTTCGTTACGAATGATGAAAAACTTTCGATGGGGAAGGCGCTTGGTGTGGTGCTTGGCACCATTGGCGTGATTGTTCTGGTCGGGCCGGAAACCCTGACCGGGCTTGGCGGGCAGCTTGTTTTTCAGTTGGCAGTTTTGATCGCGGCCGTGTGCTACGCGATTTCATCACTGGTGGCGCGAAATCTGCGTGATCAGCCGCGTGTTGGGTCTGCGGCGGTGATCCTGACTTTCGCTGCAGTGATGCTCACACCCTTTGCGCTGTTTGTTGATCAGCCCTGGAATATGGGGTGGGACGTCGACGGGGCGCTTTCAATCCTGTATCTGGGGATTTTCCCGACTGGCATTGCCATGTTCCTGATCCTGTATCTGATTGCGCGCGCCGGAGCGAGCTTTGTGGTGTTTAACAATTACCTTGTACCTGCAGTCGGCGTAATGATCGGTTTTCTTGTTCTGCACGAAGTTCCCAAACCGACCAGCGTGATTGCGCTTGGCGTTATTTTGGCCGGGATTGCCGTTTCCCAGCTGCGTTTCGGACGAAAGCCTGTCAGGGCTGGTGATGTTGCCGAAATGGAATGTGACCCGGTAACCCCGATCATGACGGCACCCGGGACCAAAAAATAGCTCTTCGGGGTGGGCATTTTTGCGTTAATTACGATTATTTTCGCCGTTTGTACCGAATGCCGGGACAGGCAGATTTGTCAATATTGTTTGTGCCGGACAAACCTGATACTTTCCGGCTCACTGGTCAGGCATATGTCCATATGTCACGCCGATTGAAGCATTTCTGATCAAGCGTTTAAGAGGTCACGGCTTTTGTCCACCAAAGAGACCAATCCAGATAGCCGCGATATTATCCCGGTATCCATCGAACAAGAAATGCGCCGCAGCTACCTCGATTACGCGATGAGCGTGATCGTCAGCCGTGCGCTGCCCGACGTCCGCGACGGTTTGAAGCCCGTGCATCGACGCATCCTTTATGCAATGCATGAAAACGGCTTTGAATGGAACAAACCATTCCGTAAATCGGCCCGCGTGGTCGGGGATGTTATGGGTAAATACCACCCGCATGGCGACAGCGCGATTTACGACGCGATGGTTCGTATGGCGCAGGGATTCTCCATGCGCCTGCCACTGATTGACGGGCAGGGCAACTTCGGCTCGATGGACGGCGACAAGGCCGCCGCCATGCGTTACACCGAAGCCCGCATGGCTAAGTCAGCCCATTATCTGCTCGATGATATCGATAAGGAAACCATCGATTTCCGGGATAACTACGACGAAACCACCAAGGAGCCATCGGTTCTGCCAGCACGTTTTCCGAACATGCTGGTCAATGGTGCAGGTGGTATTGCTGTTGGTATGGCCACCAATATTCCGCCGCATAACCTTGGCGAAGTTATCGATGGCTGCATGGCCTATGTCGACAATCCGGCCATTACCGTCGAAGGCCTGATGGAATTCGTGCATGGTCCGGATTTTCCGACCGGTGCATTGATTCTGGGCCGTTCGGGCATTCATTCGGCCTTTAAAACCGGTCGCGGTTCTGTCGTCATGCGCGCACGTACCCATGTCGAGGAAATCCGTGCCAACCGTGAAGCCATCATTGTTACCGAAGTTCCCTTCCAGGTGAACAAGGCAACCCTGATGGAAAAGATCGCCGAACTGGTCCGTGACAAGAAGATCGAAGGTATTTCCGATCTGCGTGACGAGTCCGACCGTTCGGGCGTTCGCATGGTGATCGAAATCAAACGTGATGCGGTTGCCGATGTCGTTCTGAACCAGTTGTTCCGCTTTACCGCGCTTCAGACGTCGTTTGGCGTCAATATGCTGGCACTTAATCGTGGCAAGCCGGAATTGATGAACCTGAAAGAAATCATTCAGGCCTTTGTCGAATTCCGCGAAGAAGTCATTACGCGCCGGACCATTCACCTGCTGAAAAAGGCACGTGAGCGCGCCCATCTGGTAGTCGGCCTTGGCATTGCGGTGGCCAATATCGACGAAGTCATCCGCTTGATCCGTGCTGCGGCTGACCCGCAGATTGCACGTGAACAACTGATGGAACGTAGCTGGCCGGCGGGCGATATTGTTCCGTTGATCGAGCTGATCGCCGACCCGAACCAGGTTGGTTCGGACGATGGCAATTATCGCCTGTCCGAAGCGCAGGCGCGCGCAATCCTTGAACTGCGTCTGCATCGCCTGACCGGTCTGGAACGCGATAAAATCGCGTCCGAATTGACCGAATTGGGCGAGAAGATCAAAGATTTCCTTGATATCCTTGGTTCACGCGAACGCAAGATGATCATCCTGAAGGATGAGCTGACGGAAATGCGGAACGAGTTCGCCAATGAACGTCGCAGCGAAATCCTTGAAGCCGAATTCGAACATGACATCGAAGACCTGATTGCCCGTGAAGATATGGTCGTGACCGTATCGCACACCGGCTATATCCAGCGTGTTCCGCTGTCGACCTATCGCGCACAGCGTCGTGGCGGCAAAGGCCGTTCGGGCATGGCAACGCGCGAAGAGGATTTCGTATCCAAACTGTTCGTCGCCAACACCCACACCCCGGTTCTGTTCTTCAGTTCCGAGGGGATGGTCTACAAGATGAAAGTCTGGCGCCTGCCGCTGGGTACGCCGCAATCGCGTGGCAAGGCGCTTGTGAACCTGCTGCCGCTCTCAGAAGGCGAATATATCACAACGGTTCTGCCACTTCCCGACGAGGAAGAATGGCCGAACCTGCACGTGATGTTTGCGACTTCGACCGGTAACGTCCGCCGTAACAGCCTTGCCGATTTCGTGAATGTGAAATCAAACGGCAAGATCGCCATGAAGCTTGAAGAAGATCGTGGTGACAAGCTGATTGCGGTTCAGACCTGCTCGGACGATGACGATATTCTGCTGACGACCCGTCTGGGTAAATGCATTCGTTTCCGTGTTGCAGATGTTCGTGTCTTTACTGGCCGTAACTCGGTCGGTGTACGCGGTATTCGTCTGGCTGACGAGGATGCGGTCATTGCGATGTCCGTCCTGTTTGGCAATCATGCCTCTATGGAAGAACGTGACGAGTATCTGTCGATCGCAAGCAAGCTGCGTCGCGAGGAAATCTCGGCTGATGATAGTCTGCCGTTGGAAATCCTTTCTCAGGAACGTTACGACGAACTGTTGGCAGGCGATCAGCTGATCCTTTCGGTTACAGAAAATGGTTATGGCAAACGTACGTCTGCCTATGAATACCGCGTAACCGGTCGTGGCGGGCAGGGCTTTGCCAATATCGAGATGTCGGAACGCAATGGCAATGTCGCGGCATCCTTCGTGATTGAGGAAGGCGACGAACTGATGATGGTCACCAATGGTGGCAAGGTCATTCGTATGCCGACACACGATATCCGCATTGCCGGGCGTAAGACACAGGGTGTTACCCTGTTCCGTACGGCCGAAGACGAACAGGTTGTTGCTGTCGAACGTCTGTCCAATCTGGGTGACAATGGTGAAGAAGAGCTTGAAGGCGAAGATGGTGTAGAAGGCACCGAAATCGCATCAGGCGAAGATGCACCGACCGTTGCCGAGGATAGCAGCGAGGCAGTGGAAACCGGTTCAGACGACACCGACGAATAAAACGGAAGATCAATGAACGAACAGTCTTCAAACGCCTCGCGTATCGGGATTTATCCGGGCACTTTTGACCCGGTAACCCAGGGGCATATGGACATTATTCGTCGCGCGACCCGCATCGTCGACAAGCTTATTGTCGGCGTTGCGGTCAATGCGGGAAAGGGCCCGATGTTTGGGGTCGAAGAACGTTGCGCTCTGGTCGAAGAGGCTCTTAAGGCTGCGGGCGGCGAAGTTGCTGCCCGCACCATAGTAAAGCCGTTCGGGTCACTTCTGATGCAGTTTGCCCAGGAAAACGGGTCGAGCATCATTATTCGTGGTCTGAGGGCTGTGTCTGACTTTGAATATGAATTCCAGATGGCCGGAATGAATGCCCGTCTTGCCCCAAAGGTAGAGACGGTCTTTCTGATGGCATCCGACAAACAGCAATTCGTGTCTTCGCGCTTTGTGAAGGAAATCGCCCGTCTGGGCGGTAATGTTACCGAATTTGTGCCGGCAAACGTGCTGAAGCGACTGCACGAAAAGCTGGCCGAAGAAAAGGAATAGCGCACCCATGCGTCTTATTCGTCTCGCATCTCTTTTTGTACTCGTATTAGGAATAGTGACCATGTCGAACAGTGGTATCGGCGGCGGTGCTCAGGCCCAGTCGGCCGATGCATCGCAGGATCTGGAAAACACCCTGTATCTGGATCTTGAAGCAGGTCGCGTTGTGATCAAGCTGCGTCCGGATCTGGCGCCCAAGCATGTCGAGCGTATCAAGGAACTGACTCGTGAAGGTTTCTATGATGGTCTGACTTTCCATCGTGTGATCGAAGGCTTCATGGCGCAGGGCGGTGACCCCAAAGGGGACGGTAGCGGTGGTTCGGGCCAGAAACTTCCGGCGGAGTTTTCGAACGAGAATCATGTGCGCGGTACGGTTTCGATGGCACGTTCGTCCAACCCGAACAGCGCTGATTCGCAGTTCTTCATCGTCTTTGCCGATGCGCCGCATCTTGATGGACAATATACCATATGGGGGCAGGTCGTATCGGGTATGGAATATGTCGATGGCCTGAAAAAGGGTGCACCTTGGGCCAATGGCCGGGTTGCAGACCCGGACCATATTGTAAAAATGCAGGTCGCGGCTGACGCGCAATAAGCGCTTTGACGCCTATAATGCAACCGAAAGCCGTCCTTGATCAGGGCGGCTTTCGCGTTTTGGGGGCTGAAAGTGCAAAAACCGGGAAAATATGGAAAACAGGTGTTGACCGCAGCCGCCAGTCCCATTAAAACGCGCTTCACCAACGTTGAGGGCCCGTAGCTCAGTTGGTAGAGCAACTGACTTTTAATCAGTTGGCCACAGGTTCGAATCCTGTCGGGCTCACCAATAAGCCCCTGAAACCCAATCGGTTTCGGGGGCTTTTTCTTTTTCATGATTTTTATTGCGATCACTGTCATGCCGCTTTCCAGCCGATGCGAATGTCAATTTTGGCTGGATTGGAAACGGGCCGGTTTTGATATTTTTTAACATTTGAATGGCTGTCATGCAGTTTGATCGAAAAAGGGGGGTTGACCCTTTGCGATCAGCACATTAAAAGGCCGCTCACCAACGTTGAGGGCCCGTAGCTCAGTTGGTAGAGCAACTGACTTTTAATCAGTTGGCCACAGGTTCGAATCCTGTCGGGCTCACCAATACAAAACCCCCGGAACCCAGATGTTCCGGGGGTTTTGCTTTTCCGTGGTCTTTTCTGTTTTCAAAAACCGATTCCATCCGGTTTGAGCGCCTGCGACGGGCGCTGTTTTACGTGCGATGCAATGCGGCCATGCACGAAAAAATGCTCGTCTTTTCGCTGTTGCGATTGCATCGCAATGTGATTTCTTGTAAGTAATGCAAATCAGTTTCAAATGCACCGGAGCAGGACGTCCGGTGCTGATCGAATTTTGGATCGGAAGAGTTACATGCCTGAACCCGTAAATCCGATGTCCGCATCGCCAGATGCGCAGACTCCGCTTGGCCTTGACGGTGTAACCACGGATGCCGCCAGCGGTGCGATCACGTCAACAGAAGGTGGGGCGGTAACCCTTGATCCGCAAACCGGCTTGCCGATTGCGGATGACGCAGCTGCCATCACCGAAAGCACAATCGTTCCGGATGCTATCAGTGGCTTGCCGGTTTTTGATCTTGTGGATCGTGCCGGTGTTGTCGGTTGGGTTCTGGCCGCGCTTGCATTGGTTGGGATGCTGATATTCTTCTACAAGCTGGTCGGCTTTATCCGGCGTGGAATTTTCGCGGATGGTTTTGCCAAGGATGTCGAACGTCATCTTTCCAATGGTGACGATAAGCAGGTCGCGCAGATTCTGTCGCGCCGCCGTCATCCGGCTGCTCGCATCGGTCTGTTTGGCATGACCTTGTCCGTTGCCAACCCGGAAAACCGTGAAGCGGCGTCCGATATCATTGCTTCCCATGCACGCAAGGAAATCGATGGCCTGAACAGCGGTTTGCGGATTATGTCGGCAATTGCGGTCTTAAGCCCTCTTTTGGGGTTGCTTGGAACCGTTATGGGCATGATTGAAGCTTTCCAGAAGATGGAAGGTGCCGGAAGCCGTATTGATCCTTCTGTTCTTTCGGGCGGTATCTGGCTAGCACTTCTGACGACGGCAATCGGCCTTGTCGTCGCGATCCCGGCAACCGCGTTCCATATGTGGATGCAGGGCGTTATCGCGCGTGCTGCGGCCGTGATGGAAGATGTCTGCACCATGGTGATCAATCGTGGTGAGTTGGCTCGGAAGGGTGCGCTTCGCGCGTCAAACGTCGCTGAACTGCGCCAGGCTGCGGAATAAGCCCGAACAAGGTCGGAATACGCCTTATGCAATTGCGTGATCGAAGTCGTGGTGCTTCGCCGATGATCGGCCTGACGCCGCTGATTGATGTTGTCTTCATCCTGCTGATCTTTTTCATGCTGGCTTCCAGTTTTCTTGACTGGAAGGGGTTTGAAATGTCGGTGACTGTTATGGACGGTCAGGCACGGGCCAGCAGCGATATTCGCCCGGCAACGGTCAATGTCGATGCCAATGGTGGTTTGTCGCTGAATGGTGAAGCCGTCGCTGTTTCCAATCTTGCCGTGACTATTTTGCGTAACCATGCCGGTGCCAGTGTTCATCTGCGGCCCGTCAATGGTGCCGATTTGCAGCATCTTATTGTTGTGATGGATGCGCTGGGACGTGGCGGTGTGACTGATGTGGATCTGATCGAATGAAGCGTCGCATCCAGATCACCGATGACAGCCCGGCTCAGGAACCGATGTTGCCATTGATCAACATCGTCTTTCTTCTGCTGATTTTCTTCATGATAGCCGGAAGTCTGCAAAAGCTGGGGCCATTTGACGTGGATCCGCCCGCAAGCAGCACGGCCGAAGGCCAGCCAGAAGACACGATTGTCCTTTGGTTTGGCAAAAATGCCGAAATCGGGATTGAAGACCGGCAGGGAGACCTTGCGGATATTGCGGGGTTGCTACCGGCTGATTATGCCGGTCGTCCAGTCGAAATTCGTGCTGACCGCACCACAGAAGGTGCCAGCGTTGTTGCCCTTTTGAAACGGTTGCAGGAACTGGGAGTCGAAAAGGTGCAACTGATGACCGCGATGCAAGCAGATCAGGACCAAGACGGATAGAATATGTCGAAACGCATTGATTTCCTGATTGCGACCGGGCTGACCGGTATTGTTCTTGTCGGTGGGATCGTTCTTGCCATGCCTGAACCGCAACCTGCCGGTTGGGGCGGGGCAGGGGCCGTTCAAAGTATCAGCATCTCGCTGGGCAGCGGTCAGGCGACCCAGGGCGAGGCCGAAACACCCGAAGAAAGTGCTGATTCTGAAGACAGTAAGCAGGGTGAAAAACCCGTCGAGGAAGTCGAACCCCAACCAGAACCGGTCCCCGAGCCGGTTGTTGAGCCGGAACCCGAACCCGATCCTGAACCGGTTGTTGAAACCGTGCCTGAACCCGATCCCGAACCGATCGTTGAGCCGGAACCTGTTCCTGAGCCGGTGGTTGAGGAAGCGGTTGAACCGGAACCAGAGCCGGAACCGGAAATCAGTCCGCTTTTGGCCGATGTCATGCCGGTCCGCAGAAAGCCGGAGCCCCCCAAAGCAACACCGGAACCGGCAACGTCCCCCAAACCTGTTGAAAAGGCTGAAGCCAAACCGGTCGTGCAACCATCCGGCGGCCCCGTCGATTCAGTAAAATCAGAAGGCACGGTTGGCGAAGCAACCCAAAGCCAGGCCGCAAGTTCCGCATCGGGAAGTGGCGGAGGTGCGGCAATGAGCAGTGCGGCCTTTACCGACTATCAAGCAGCTGTGGTTCAGATGTTGATGCGTTATCGCGAATATCCGGATCGTGCCAAACGCCGCGGTATAGAGGGGCAGAACATGGTCCGGCTGGTCATCCAGCGTGACGGTACTGTTTCCTTCTTTGAAATGACCAGCCCGAGTGGTTCGTCTATTCTTGATCGTGCGACCCAGGATATGATCGAGCGGGTTAAACGTTTCCCGCCATTCCCCGAAGATATGGCGCGCACAGAGATGAACCTGACGATCCCTGTGATCTACGACTTGCGCTAGACAAAGAAGCCTGCTCCGAAAGGCTGGCTTCTTTGTTTTACGGGGCGGGCAGGTTTAATCTGAACTGTCTTCCCAGACATATTCAATCTGCTCGCGCCATGCGAATTTATCGAGATGCGAGACAATAACACCTTTCATGGCTTCAATCCCCTCGGCTTTCTCAGACTGTCCCTGAAAGCGCAGGGTGACGTCATCGGCCAGAATGATGCATGGGCCCATTGGAAAGCTCACATGGGCCTCATGGGGCGTGAAATCGACTTCTACCTTGTGGGCAAAGTGCTTGCAGAGTTGTTGCAGGTATTTACTGGCCTGCCCGGTCTGAACCGATCCTGTGGTTTTGAACATTGATTTATCGATCTCTGATGGTTTCTTGGGGGATGTTCGGGCCGGTCATGGCCGATCAAGGCCGATCCAGTAAACACCATTCAGTGCTACCGGCTGGAACCGGTCAAAGAATTCGGCGAGGGTTGCGTCTGGATCAAGATCGGCAAAATGATCGGGATGGAACCATTTCGCCATGGCCTGTAACAGCGTCACATTCATGGGCGTGTTATAGAAGTGGTGCCACGCGGAATAGACTTTGCCGTTTTTAATGGCGTCGAGCTCGGGCAAGCCGGTGCGTTCCATGCTTTTGGCCAAAGACGCGCGTGATGTTTCGGCATCGGCGTAGGTTCCAAGTATGATGCGGCCGACATTCTGTTCGGCCGTCATTGTTGCTCCGCCAATTGCGGTTGTGACATAAATATCGGGCTGATCGACGAGCAGTTGTTCAACTGAAATCTGGCTGATGACGCCCGGAATCCGGTCGGCAAGGATATTTTCGCCACCGGCAAGCTCTACAAACCTTCCGATCATTTGGTTGCCCATCGCCTCGCAGCAGGTGCCATGCAGACCAACCCGGCTTTCGAGGAAGACTTTGGGTTTATGCGTTAAACCCTCCAGACCTGATCTGACCTTCGCCAGATTGTCTTCATAGAATTTGACGAAAGCCTCTGCCTGATCTTCCTTGCCCATCAACTTGCCAAGGATACGAATGCTTTTTGGGGTGTTTCCAAATGGGTCACTGCGAAAATCGATCATGACAACCGGAATGTGAGCTGCGCCAAATTGCCTCAGGACTTCATGGCTGTCTGATCCCGGACCATGACCGCCATCAATGCCGAAAATTGCGACATCGGGTTCAACTGTAATCGCCTTTTCGACGCTGAATGTTGCCTCGCCACTGCGGCCGACCAGCGGGATGTCGTCAATCTCGGGGAATTTTGCCTGGTATTGTGCAAAGGTTGCCGGATCAAGTTTTTTGAATTCCCCCATCATACCGGCTACCCAGCGGACCGGATTTTCAGGATCAAGGATGCCAAGACTTGGCAAAAAACGCCCTTCGCCAAGGATCATATGTTTGACCGGTACTTCGACCGTGACTTCGCGACCGGAAACATCGGTCAGGGTAATGGTTTCGCCAGCATGAGCCTGAAAGGTGATCATTGAAGCGACGGCGGCCAGCGTTAAAACGCGTTTGAATGTCATTGCGAAAGTCCTGTTGAAATAGGCAAGAATTGCAGGAAAGTCAGAAACGCCGAAATGGGTGGCACGGCATGCCACCCATCGGGGATAGAGGATCTGTTGGAAGATGGTCTGATCAGAACGCCACCTTTGCTGAAACAAGGAAGGTGCGCCCCGGCTCGTGATAGGGTTCAATTGCACTGCTGTCGTAGCCCGGCGTGGTCCGGGCGACATAGTCACGATCAAAAATATTAAGTGCATCGACGCGTAGGGTTACCGCATTCGACAATGTCTCTGGCGTCCATTCACCATACAGGTTGGCAACAAAGTAAGTGTCGAGCTTGGCATTGCCGTTCTTTTCGGGATCGTCGTCCGACAGTGCCAGTTCAGATGTCGAGCCGACCTGAATGCCAAGGTCATCAAACCGGTGGGCGACTTCAAAATTTGCAATGTCACCGACGATGACGCCTTGATAGGACGCATCGTTGCTCAGCGGGACTTTGCCATTTCTTTCTACATCGGTATGGGTATAGGCAGCGCGGACAAAGCCGGGGCCGTATGTCCAGGTGGCGGACAGATTGACACCACGTGTTGCAAGATCGCTGGTCGTATTTCGTGTTGTATATTCAAGCGAATGGGAACCGTTGATCTTGTTGTAGAACAGGTTTCCATCGAAATCCCATTGCGCCAACTGATAGCGTGCGCCTGCCTTGTAGTTATGCGACCGGGACGGTTTGAAACCGTCATAGGTCCAGATGCCGGTGTAGTTGTAAATCGCAGACTCACCCAGTGGCAGTCCACCAAAGCTTGTACCCAATCCGCCATAGATCATCAGGTCATCGGTCAGGTCATATTCGGTATTGGCGTTACCGCTAAGTCCGAATTCGCTGAAATCGGTTCCGTCAATGCCTTCGAACCATTGTTGATCGCCGCGGCCGCCGAACGAGACGCGCCAGCGATCGGTCAGTGAAAGGCGTGCCTGTGAAAAGACGCCGATATTGGTTGTTTCTTCGGTAAATCGCCCGGCACGTCCAGCCGGGCGTGCCGTGTCGCCGCCGCCGGTTGCTTGATCATGATAGAAATCGACGCCAGTTGTTATCCCGCCCATTCCGACGTCAAAAGTATTGGCAGCCTTACCGTTCAGGGTTTCAATTTCTGCCTCAAGGTGTGTGTTGCCGTTCAGTTTGGGAACATCAAGATGGGTTTTGCTGTAATTGAGGCTCAGTTCCGGTGCCAGAAGATCGGTTGGCTGTTCATCGACATAACTGATGCCAAGCGAGGTATCTTTGTATGAAATCCACTGCGGCGAGGCGCCGCTGGTAAGGGTTCCAAAGTTTGGCCGGGCAGGGCGCACACCTTCGTCTTCAAAATGGCTTGCAAATGCTTCAATCCGTGAACCTTCGGTGCCGGTGAAGGCTATTTTGCCAAGTCCGTTTTCGCTGCCATCTGCCGTGCCAGCAACTTCGTTGTCATCGCCGTCCTTGTAATTGCCCTGATTGCTGTTCTGGATATAGGCAAGAGCTTCGAAGCCGTCATGCTGACCGGCCAAGGTCAGCCATTCGGTAAGGCCTTTGGTATTGCTGTTATACTGGATTTTGGCAAAGCCGCCGAACGGATCATTCGGGTCGAGAATGTCACGGGCATCCTTGGTTTCGTAAGCCATTGAGCCGCCCAATGCATTTGGTCCGGCATCGGCGGGGGCGATCCCGGACTCAACCTTTACCGATTTCAGCATTCCTGGATCAATGATCGCGGTGCCTATATGATGATAGGTGGAATCAACCTGCCGGGTGCCGTCTACCTGAACGTTCAGCTTGGTGTTTTCGATGCCCTGCACATAAACCTTTTGCGCGATGGCGGTCGGGCCGCCAACCTGAACCGATGGTTCGTTCGCAAACACATCCTTGATGGTTTGCGGATTGATGCGATCAAGTTCGTCCTGCGTAACCGTGACACTCCCCGCCGCAGTTGGGCCGCTATCCTGGCTTGCTGTGACTTCGATTGGTGCCAGAACGGTTTCGTCTTTGGCTTTGGTTTCTTGTGCGACGGCTGCTACCGGAAGTACCGTTAGGGCGACGCCGGCAAGCAGGGTTGCGCGGCACAGGCCATGAAACGGTTGGCGGTATTTTTCGAGCAAGACCGGTCTTGATGGCTGCGGCATGCTGATTTCCTTATCAAATAAATTGCCAAATGCGAATGATTTTGAATATTATTATCGCAATGGTTCGAGCAATCGGAATACCGTTTGCGAGATCGCCAATGATGTTTGCGAAAACGCAAATTTTGCTTTTGACGGGATATTCAGGCTTGGAAGGGCACCCATATGGCGTTTGATCGGCAGCATGCGCCGCAACGTTTACGGCGCAATGTGACGCGGCGGGAAACCATCACCGGTCAGCAGCTTGAAGATTTCGGAACAGCGCTACCGCGCAATGCAGCCGAGGGTATTCGACGTCGTCCGGTGATGAGCGGGCGACTGTCAAACGACAACCTTCAGTCATTTTTGAATATCCACACGACCGATACTGTCAGCATGCAAGATGCGGACGTGAAGTTTCCCGTCAAAGCCGCCGTCACGGTTGCGATTGTGTTGCGAGGGCGCGTTTGCGGGGCATTCGATGATGTTCCGTTTGATCTGGATGCACGGGATCAACCAGTGGGGTTTATTTGGGCCCTATCGCAACCGGTTATGTTGCATCGGCAACTCAAACAGGGTGACGATGTCAGCAAAGTGATGATTTCTGCGAAATTCGATTGGGTTGCCAGTCGGGTCAATCACACTGATAGCCGTCATGTCGCAATTGATGATTTTATTCATGCCGGGATCTCTGTTCGGAGGTGGCAACCGTCACGTCGTGCCATAGCACTGGCGGACCAGTTGCTCTATCCACCGACCGATGATCCGCTATTTCGTGATCTTTATGCCGAAAGCCGCGGGTTGGAAATTTTCGCCGAGGCGCTTGGGGCACTTGGTCCTAAGGTCGGGGAGGCAAGTGTCGAGCCGGATGCGCTTGACCAGCATCAGAAGGCGCAGGAAATTCGCAACTATGTTCTGGAACATATTTTTGATGACCTGACATTGTCTGGCCTGGCGGAAAAGTGCGGGATGAGCATTGCCAGCCTGCAACGTATTTTCAAAAATGCCTATGGCACGACGGTCAAGGATTTCATCCGCGAAAGTCGCCTGATTGCAGCGCGTGATGCTATGGAAAAAGACGGCCTGACGATTGGTCAGGCCGCCTGGATGGCCGGTTATTCAAGTCCTGCCAACTTTGCAACCGCGTTCAAGCGGGTCTTTGGCATTTCGCCCTCTGAAGCACGGGGGCGTTAGGGGCTCAGGATCAATTGGGTTCGGTCAGGCGTGATACAAAGGCATTCACATCCGTCTTAAGCTGACGGGAATGCTCTTTTAAGACCTTTGAAACCTTATAAACCTCTTCTGCGACCGAACCGGTGCGATGTGCGGTGCCGCTAACTGATTCCAGATTGCTGTTCACGTTGCTGTTGGCCGATGAAACCGCCGTGATGTTGGAGCTGATTTCCGTGGTTGCCGCGGCCTGTTGTTCAACGGCGGCTGAAATGGCGGTGATGGAATCAACAATCGAACTGATCTGACCAGCAACCTCGCGGATGGCCGTCACGGCGGCGGAGGTGTTTTGCTGGACATTGTTGATCTGGGCTGTGATGTCGCCGGTGGCCTTGGCCGTTTGATTGGCAAGGTTTTTGACCTCGCTTGCGACAACCGCAAAGCCCTTGCCCGCGTCACCTGCACGTGCTGCCTCGATGGTTGCGTTCAGTGCCAGAAGATTGGTTTGGTTGGCGATCTTGTCGATCAGGTCAACGACTGTGCCGATTTCTTCGGCGGAAACATTCAGCGATGCAATAACATCCGATGTCGATTGTACGGAACTTTCAACTTCGTTTGAGACGCTTGACGCGCGTGAAATCTGGCTTGAAATTTCGCGGATCGAACTATCGAGCTCCTCGGCAGACCCTGCCACGGTTGACGCGTTTTCCGCCGAAATCTCGGCAGCGGATTTCGCACTTTCCACCTGTTCGGTGGTTTGGCTCATGCTGCTGATCAGTGTTTCCGAGGCGCTCGACATGTCTTCTGCGGAACTTGCCAGTGCGTCGACAACTTTTGAAACGGTTGCTTCGAACTCACCCGACATTTTCGCCAGTCGGTTGCTGTATGTTTTTTGAGTTTCTTCGTAATAAACCGTTATCGCCATTTCCATATCGATCAGAATGGCATTGGTCGCGGCGGTTACAATTTGCGAAACCGATGAGTCCTTGCGGAAATGGGCAAAAAGAATATCGCAAAGCTTGGCCATGATAAAGTTGTAGGCAGAAACATAGGCTTCCGGGGTTAGGCCGATGATTTCGTGCGCTTTACCGATCCGGCGGACATCGTCGTAATATGCCTGGTCAAATGTACCGTCGAACAGCTTTGCCCAGTGTTTGCGTTGGGCATTTTTCAAACGCTCGATACCGGACGGATCGCCAATGATTTTGGCCAAATCGTCACGCGCCATCACTTTTCGATAAAATTCATCCAGTATCGGGGCGAGGTTTTTCTCGATTATCGGCCACGCCTTTTTAAGGTTGGCTGCCTTCTTTTCATTGAAATCAATGAATTCAAGACGGCGTTTAATTTCCTGATGCATGCGGGTCCCTCGTCGATGTCTCTCATAAAAGGTTGTTTGGCGGGGCATTACCTTAGGTTGGTTAAAGATATTATGATGTTAACTATCCTTAAGGGTAGGAATGTCGGCCGTCCGTTGGACAGATATCAAGATATACCGTTCTCTGCCAGATACTTGTTCCTTTTATCAAACGGATAGATGGGGGTTGTACACGTATAGGAGGTGTTGGATGTGACTGTGATCACGAATGTGGTCCTCGTGCGTCGTCAGGCTGATCAACTCAGTTTCGATGCACACAAAGGAAACATCATGCCCATCAATGCCAGCCAATTGCGCCTGTCCATCATTCGACCGGTTTTGCAAAACCTTGGTCTGTGGTCGCAGGCCGCTGAAAACCTGCTTATGGGGACCGCCGCCCAGGAAAGCGGGTTGGGGACCTATGTGGAACAACTTGGCGGCGGCCCGGCCCGCGGTATTTTTCAGATGGAACCGGCAACTCTGAATGATTGCTATGTCAATTTTCTGGATTACCGTGCGGATCTGAAAGCCAAGATTGATGCCTATCTCGCACCGCAGCCTGACAAGGCCACCCAGCTTGCAACCAATAATGCCTATGCGGCTGCCATGTGCCGGGTGCGATATATGCGGGTCAGTGCCCCGTTGCCCGATGCCAGCGATATCGCGGGGCTCGCGGCCTATTGGAAGCAATATTACAATACCGCCGGGGGCAAGGGCGAAACGGATGAATTCGTTGCCAATTACAATCGATATGTTGGCAATAGCTAAGCTGCCGTAGCGTCGGCGAAAAAATCCGCATCGCCATGCGCAAAAATTGTGGCATATGCGCGATCTTTTCGCCAAAATCCCCCAACGCATGCTGGTGATTGCGCAAAAAATCACCAAAGTAAAAGAGTTTAGGGGGTTACAATGAAACGTCGTCAGTTCCTTAAAGGGGCCGGTATTGGTGCCGGTGCTGCGGTTGCGGCTACGGTTGCCGCACCGGCCATCGTATCCGCGCAGGAAAGCCTGAATTGGCGGATGGTCATGCCGTGGCCCAAAGGAACGCCGGGCCTTGGCACCAATGCCGAAAAGTTCGCTGCCATGGTCAAGGAAATGTCCAATGGTCGCCTGAATATTTCGGTTTTTGGCGCTGGTGAAATCGTCCCGCCGTTCGAATGCATGGATGCGGTCGAACAGGGCGTGGTCGAAATGGCGCACGGCACCCCTTATTACTGGCAGGGCAAGAACCCGGCGCTGAACTTCTTTTCGACCATTCCGTTTGGTTTGACCGCGTGGGAGCTTTCCGCCTGGCTTCGCTTTGGCGGCGGGCAGGAGCTTTGGGAAGAAGCCTATGCCGAATTTAACGTTGTGCCGTTTTATGCCGGTAACTCGGGCATGCAGGCTGGTGGCTGGTTCAACAAGGAAATCAATTCGGTTGAGGACCTTAAGGGCCTGAAAGCCCGTTATGCCGGTCTTGGTGGCGAAGCCATGCGTCGCCTTGGTGCCAACATCACCATGTTGCCGCCGGGCGAAATCCTGCCTGCGATGCAGTCCGGTGCGATTGATGCCGCCGAATGGGTCGGTCCTTGGAATGACCTTGCATTTGGTCTCTATCAGGTTGCCAAATTCTATTATACCCCGGCATTCCATGAGCCCGGACCGGGCCTTGAAATCTTTATTTCCAAGGAAAAATTCGACGCGCTTGGCAAGGATATGCAGGCGATCATTCGTTATGCCGCGCAGGCGATTGCCGAAAATACACTGGCTGATTTTACCTTCAACAACCTGCAATCCTACCAGCCGCTGATCGACAAGGGTGTTGAAGTGCGCCAGTTCTCGGATGATGTCATTCTGGCGCTGGCCGAACAGTCGAATGCCGCGGTCCAGGAAATTGCTGCGAAGAACGACCTGAGCGGCAGGATCGCCGATAGCTATCTTGCTCTGGTCAAGAAGGCGGCGCGCTATGGCAAGGAATTCGAGGCAACCGGACTTTTGCATCGTGCCAAAGTGTGGGGATATTAAGTCCCGCGAAATCCGGAAAGCGACATGCTGGAAATTCGGGGCTGCTTTCGGGCGGCCCCGTTTTTTTTTGTTTTCTGGCAAAGTTCAAGCAAACTTTGCGCGATGTCATCGACGTTACGGGATGTTGGGAACTTTGAATATGACGTGTCACAGACAGCAAAAGCCGCAACTTCAATCCCTTGCAAAGTTACGAATGCTATTTTAGAAGCAGATTTGCGCAAAAAATTGCCAATATGAATTTGGGAGCCCCACAATGAAACGTCGTCAGTTCCTGACGGGTGCCAGCATGGCCGCCGGTGCCTTTGTCGCCAGCAGTGCCGCACCTTCAATTGCCAAAGCCGATGAACAGATCCACTGGCGCATGGTGATGCCCTGGCCGAAAGGCACGCCGGGCCTTGGTGCCAATGGTGAAAAATTCGCCGAGCGTGTGACCAAAATGTCGGGCGGTCGTCTGAAAATTACCGTTTACGGTGCAGGCGAACTTGTTCCGGCATTCGAATGCATGGATGCGGTCGAGCAGGGCGTGGCCGAACTGGCGCATGGCACCCCTTATTACTGGGCTGGCAAGGATGCGGGTGTAAACTTCTTCTCGACCATTCCGTTCGGTCTGATGGGCTGGGAACTGTCGGGCTGGCTGCGTTTTGGCGGCGGGCAGGAACTTTGGGAAGAGCTTTATGCCCAGTTCAACGTCAAGCCGTTCGCGGCCGGGAATACCGGTTTGCAGGCCGGTGGCTGGTTCAACAAGGAAATCAACACCGTCGACGACATCAAGGGCATCAAGATGCGCTATGCCGGGATCGGTGGCGAAGCGATGCGCCGTCTGGGTGCCAATGTGACGATGTTGCCCGCAGCCGAAATCCTGCCGGCCATGCAGTCCGGCGCGATTGATGCCGCCGAATGGGTTGGCCCGTGGAACGATTATGCGTTTGGTCTGACCCAGGTTGGCAAATATTATTACACCCCGGCATTTGCCGAGCCGGGGACAGGGATTGAAGTGTTTGTCAACAAGGACAAATTCGCGGAATTGCCCGAGGACCTTCAGGAAATCTTTGCTGTCGCCGCACAGGCCAATCTTGAACAGACACTGGCAGATTTCACCTTCCACAACATCCAGTCCTATCAGGCCGTCTTGGCCAAGGGGGCGGAAATCCGTCATTTCAGCGACGATGTGATTGCAGCCCTTGCCACCGAGGTCAAGGCAGCGGTCAAGGAAATCGCCGATCAGAACGAACTGAACGGCCGTATCTATGCGTCCTATATGGATTTCGTGAAAAAGGCCGCGCCGTATGGCAAAGAGTTCGAGGCAACCGGCCTTCTGCAGCGTGCCAATGTCTGGGCAGAGGCATAAGAATTTCCCGGTGATATGACCGGATAAGGAAAAAGCGGCATCTTCGGGTGCCGCTTTTTTTATGTGAATGGTGTCCGGTCCGGCAGCATTTTCAATGCACGGTCGGCGCGCCGGGGGGCAGGGGCAGGTCAAAGGTAAATTTGTCCTGGCCTTCATATTCTTTAAGCGCGATGCGTTTGACCAGTTCCGAGCCCAGTGCGAGCGAGGTTTCAATCGCCCATTTGAGCTGATTTACCGCTCCTTCATTGCCCGCTGCCAAGGCCTCGGGCAGGATGCGTTCCTGAAGGAATTTGGCGACCCCGGCGAAGGCACGGGCGGCACTTTCGCAATTGGCGCGTTCGACAACAAAGCGTCCGGACTGTTCGATGGCGGTGGCGATGCCGGAAAGATGGCCCATCATGACCTTTATCTCGCGGTCGTCGCTTTCGGTTTTCTTTGCCACAAAGCGCAGGATTCCTGCGTAAAAGCCGTAATCGGAAGACATGACAATCCTGATCGTTCTTGGTCTTTGGTCGGGTTTGGATTTGCGCCGTTTTAGTCCATAAGCGCGTCGTGGTATAGTCCAAACGCCAACCAACTGTTTTGGCGGCATGATCGATACGCGGAGCCATAAGCCGGATGCTTCAGGGCGGACTTATTTTCATTGTTGCCATGGCCTATATCGGGCTTTTGTTTGCGATTGCGCATTATGGCGACAAATATGCCGAAAAGTGGCGGGCGTCGCGCCTGAAGCCCAGCATCTATGCGCTGTCGATGGCAGTCTATTGCACGAGCTGGACGTTTTTCGGCTCGGTCGGGACGGCGGCGACGCGCGGCTGGGCGTTTTTGCCGATCTATATCGGCCCGATCATCATGATGATTGTCGGTTTTGGTATCATGACCAAAATCGCGACCGTTTGCCGCGAACAGAACATTACCTCGATTGCTGATTTTCTTGGCTCGCGCTATGGCAAAAGCCAAAGCCTGGCCGCCCTTGTAGCGATCATTGCCGTGATTGGGGTTCTGGCCTATATCGCGCTTCAGCTCAAAGCCGTGTCGCTGTCATTTGATGTTCTGATCGGCGAGGTCGGCGAGCAGATCGTGCGCCACAGTGCGACCGATTTTTCCAAGGATACCGCGTTTTACGTCACGATCCTGATGGCGGTTTTCGCGATCCTGTTCGGGGTGCGCTATATCCACGCGTCCGAACATCATGACGGGCTGATCCTTGCGGTGGCGTTCGAAAGCATGGTCAAGCTGGTGGCGCTTTTGTTCGTCGGGCTGTTTGTGGTTTACGGGCTGTTTGACGGCTTTGGCGACATGCGCATCCGGGCCGCGGCCGACCCTGACATTACCGAGATGTTCAAGCCCGATGCGTGGCTGTCATCGCATTTCTTCATCTCGACGTTGCTGGCACTGTTTGCGATTTTCTGTCTGCCGCGCCAGTTTCATGTGACATTCGTTGAAAATGACGACAGCCGGAATTTGAAATCGGCACGCTGGCTGTTTCCGGGCTATCTGATTGCGATCAATATTTTCGTCGTGCCGATTGCGATTGCCGGAATCCTGCTGTTTGGGGGGGACCCGGCGGTCAATCCCGATACGTTTGTTCTGACGCTGCCGTTGCTGGGCGGGGAAAACTGGCTGGCGGTGTTTGCCTTTGTCGGGGGGCTTTCGGCCAGTACCGGCATGGTGATCGTATCGTGCGTCGCGGTATCGACGATGGTGTGTAACGATCTGGTCATGCCGCTTTTGCTGCGGTCGCAGAAATTGCAGGGGCGGTTCGCAGGCGATGTCAGCCAGGTTCTTCTGAAAATCCGTCGTGCGGCAATCATTGCCATCCTGTTTCTGGCCTATGGCTTTTACCGGTTTTTGTCGGAAAAATACGCGCTGGCTGATATCGGGCTTTTGTCCTTTGCCGCGGTGGCGCAGTTCGGCCCGGCAGTTCTGGCGGCGATTTACCTTAAATCGATCAACCGGACGGGCGTGCGGCTTGGCCTGATTTCCGGGTTTGTGCTGTGGAGCTATACCCTGTTGCTGCCAAGCTTTATCCAAAGCGGGCTTTTGCCGATGTCGATCCTGACGGACGGGCCGCTTGGCATTGGTATCCTGCGGCCGCAGGCGTTGCTGGGTGTGGGAATCGAGGACCATCTGACGCACGGGGTTGTTTGGTCGCTTGGGGTTAATTTCGTTCTGATGTTTGTCGGATCGGCGATTGGCGTGCAAGGCGTGACCCAGCGCCGCCAGGCCCAGCTTTTTGTCGATATCTATCGCAAGGATACCAAGGCCAGAAACGATACATGGCCGGGGCGCGTGACGATTGGCGACCTTGAAGACCTTGCCGCGCGGTTCCTTGGCAAACATTGGGCAGAGCGGGCGTTTCGCACCTACCTTAGCCAGCGCGGCGATGATTGCAAACGATCCGATATTGCCGATTTTGATGCGGCGAATTTTACCGAACATCTGCTTTCAGGCGCGGTCGGTGCGGCGTCATCGCGCGTGGTGATGGCGCTTCTGCTGCCCGACAAGGCGGTATCGCGGCGCGATGCGATGGAGCTTCTGGATGAAGCGTCCGAGGCGATCAAATTCAACCGGGATCTTTTGCTCAATACGCTGGAAAACATTTCGCAAGGGGTCGGGGTGTTTGACCAGAATTTGCGTCTGGCGACATGGAACCATCGCTTTATCGATCTTTTGGGCATCACCGCAAGCGATATTCAGGTCACGATGCCGCTTGCGGAACTGGTCGATATCTGCCGTGACAATGGGGCGCGTGCGGTCGATATCGATATCCTTCTGGGGCGCAATGCCGCCCCGCAGATGCGACGATTGCCGCATACTTACGAGCGCAAGAGAACGGACGGCATGGTGCTTGAAATGCGGACCAACCCGATGCCCGATGGCGGGTTTGTCGCGACCATTGCCGACATTACCGCACGTGTCAGGACCGAGGAAGCATTGCGCGAAAGCGAGCGCAATATCCGCATCTATACCGATAACATCCCGGTCATGATCGCCTATGCCGACAAAAATCAGCGGCTGCGTTTTACCAACCGCCCGTATGAGCGGATGTTTGGCATCCGCCGGATCGAGGCGCATGGCATGGCGGTGCGCGAAGCGGTGGGCGAAGAACGCTATGTCCGGCTGGAACCGATGATCCGCGCGGTGCTTGAAGGTTATCGTCAGAGTTTCGAGATCGACTTTCCCGCCCCTAAAGGCGGCTGGGGGGCGAGTGATGGCAGCGAACGGGATCAGCGCAGCGAACGCGAGGACCGCTATGCCGAGGGGACATATATCCCGCACTTTGACGAAACCGGCGAAGTGCTTGGTTATTTCTGTATCTATCACGACATTACCGAACGCCGGAATGCCGAACGCGCGCTTAAGGATGCCAACGAGGGGCTGGAAGCGCGCGTGACGGAGCGCACGCATGCGCTTGAGGAACTGAACTCGGAGCTGTCGGTCGCCAAGGAACAGGCCGAAACGGCAAACGATACCAAGACCCGGTTCTTTGCCGCGGCCAGCCATGATTTGTTGCAGCCGTTAAATGCCGCGCGCCTGTTTACCGTAGCACTGGGGGGCAAGGAGCTTCGCGACGATATCCATGATCTGGTCAACAAGGTTGATCTGTCGCTTAAGGGTGTTGAGGAACTGCTTAACGAGCTTTTGGATATCTGCAAGCTTGATGCGGGCGCCATGCAACCCACCATTCGCGATTTCCGGGTTTCGGATGTGCTCAATGCCCTTAAGACCGAATTTACGCCGGTGGCCGAAAAGGCCGGGCTTCGTTTTGCGGTGCATCCGCGTGATGTCTGGGTCAAAAGCGATAGCAGGCTTTTGCGCCGTATCCTGCAAAACTTCATCTCCAACGCGCTGCGCTATACCCGCCATGGCGGGGCGGTGGTCGGTTGCCGGATGCGCGGTGACAAGATCAGGATCGAGGTCTGGGATAGCGGGCCGGGCATCCCCGAGGACAAGCTTAAAATCATCTTCCGCGAATTCCATCGCCTTGAGGGGCCGGAAACCACCGATGTGAAGGGCCTTGGCCTTGGTCTTGCGATTGTCGAGCGGCTTGGCCGGTCGCTTGATCACACGGTTTCGGTGCGGTCGCGCCCGGGGCGGGGAACGGTTTTTTCGGTCGATGTGCCGATTGGCCAGATGGACGAAACCGCATTGCCCAAACCGCGCCGCCGGATGGCCGGCGAACTGGGCGGTTTGCGTGTGCTTTGCCTTGATAACGAACCCGATATCCTTGATGGCATGCGCGCCATGCTGGAAAACTGGAATTGCGTGGTGGCAACGGCGCGCTCGGGGGTGGAGGCCGAGAAACTGCTGCTTGGAGATGAGGATGATAACAATGATAACATCGGTTTTGTCCCCGACATCATTCTGGCCGATTATCACCTCAGTTCCGGGGAAACCGGGCTGGATGTGCTGATCCGGCTGCGGGACCAACGCGGGCTTGATATTCCCGGTGTGGTGATCACGGCGGACCGCAGCACCGAGACGGCGGAGCTGATCAAGGCACAGCGATTCGCCTTGCTGAACAAGCCGCTGCGCCCGGCCAAATTGCGGGCGCTTATGACGCGGGCAGTGACCCGGCAAAGTTCCGATGCGGCGGAATAGGGGCATATGGTTTTGAAAGATAACATCTTTTCAAGGGATTCGGATTTTTTGCAAATTCCCTGAAAATTGTTCTTGATTTGTTCTTTTGTTTGTGGCATAAAAGAAAAGTCAACGGGGGAAATGCACCCGGACCCAAAACCCGCAAAGCGTGATTCGCTTTCGCGGGTTTTTGCGTATTCGGGCCGGAAAGACAGGAGCAAGATGATGCTGGTAACGACGATGACAGGGCCGCGACCTGACAGGCAGAAAGGAAGACGGCGACAGCGCCAAAGGGGCATCAATGGCGCGTGGAAAAGTCATTACGGCGGTATTGCGTCCGGGTGATGAGCCCGTGGAGAATTTGCGGAAAATTGGTGTGAATCATGACGGGAGAGATGTGCCCTTTGGGTGAGGGCAGTCCGTTCGGAGCGAGGTGGTCCGGGGCGAGGCGATGCCGGGGATCATTCGGCTTGGCTTGGCGACGGGCCTGGTGGCTGCGTTCGGAAATGCCGGAAAATATGTCACCGACGGCGCGAAGTGCGCCCGCCTTGCGTTCATCGACCGTGGCCGGTGTAGCGATCTTGTGTGATGTGGCTGAACAAGCTGAGTGCTCTGATCGCGAGATGGTTTACGTGATAAGGTGTAACGCAGTGGATTTCGGTGTTGTGGGGAAAGGATATTAGTATATACTATTATTGGTTGAATTGAATTCATCTTATGGAGCCTCACGTGAATCCAGTAATTAAAGCTCAAGTGTCAGAATATGCGAAATCGGGTTCAATTAAGTCTTTAAAAGAAAGTGAGAAGTTCGAAGTTTATTCGATTTTTTCGATTTTGACAGGCTATCGTGGGGAGTCTGTTGAGGCATTAGATGTTCATTTGAAAGGCGATGAATTTGGTGTTGATGGTATTGCGCTGCTCATTCAGGGAGAAGTAGTAAAAAATAGAGAGGAAGTTCTTGAAAAAATTGAGCATATCAAGAATCCCTCGATTGAGTTTGTCTTTTTCCAATCTAAGACTAGCGATAAATACGATTATGGGGATGCATCTAAGTTTTTTGATGCAATTGTAGATTTCTTTGAGGGTGATTTGGCCGCTGAAAGTACTCAAGTAAGTGAGCTAACTGAAGCTAAAGATGCAATATATGAATTGGCTGTTAGTAAAAGAAATCCAAGTATAAGTGCGTTCTATATTGCAACTGGAAATTATGACGAGCCAAAAAAGATTGAAAGGCTAAAACAAAATTTCTGCCAGAGAATTTCTGGTATGAATATATTTCACAATAATATTGAAGTTTCTATAGTTGGAGCAAAAGAACTACAAAAGTGGTATCGGGCTGCAACGACTGCAGTTGAAGCTGAGATAGAGTTTCCGAAAGCAGTTGTGATGCCTGAGCATAAAGATGTTGAAGAGGCATACATTGGTTATATTTCTGCCGATCAGTTGGTGAAACTTTTTACGATGCCTGATGAGGATGGTTATCCCGTTGGTATTAATAAATCTGTATTCTTTGACAATATAAGAGATTATGATCCAAATTCTAAAATAAATAAGGAGATAAAAGATTCTGTTCTGAGTGATGGTGGGCGAGATTTTGTTTTTAGAAATAATGGAATAACTGTAGTTGCTAAATCAATAGATAGGACAGGGGATAAATTCAGGATAGAGGACTATCAGATTGTTAATGGGTGTCAGACGAGTAATATTATTTATGAGATTGTTAATGGTGATCAGTATAAAAATTTAAGATCAGGTCATATCGTTCCAGATATAAATATTCCATTTCGATTGATCGGTTCTAAAGAAGATGAGTTTATTTCATCTATTATTGTTGGTACAAACAGGCAAAATCCTGTCAAGGAAGAACAGTTCTGGGCTTTGCGGCCATTTATGAAAAATTTTGAGGAGTATGCTAGGTCAGTTGATGCTGAGGAAATAATATATTTTGAGCGAAGAGAGAATCAGTACCGAGGCCAGCAAGTTGAGAGAGTGCGTATCATTCAGCCTGCGGTGATGATGAAAGCATTGGCAGCATGCATTCTGTTTCAGCCTCATCGGGCAGCCCGAGATTACCGAGGTATTATTTCTGAATATAATGGAAGGCTTTTCCAGGATGAGCATGATGTGAGAATTTATCATGCCGCCTGTTATCTTCACTATAGACTCGAGTTTCTCTGGCGAAATCAAAAAGTTGATAGCAGATCTAAAACATTCAGATTTTATATAATCTGCGCGGTAGGTTTGATTGTCACTGGTGAAAAAAACGTTTTTTCAATGAGGAAAAACAAAATTGAATCAGTTGCCAAGAATATTATAAATATCGGTAAGGATGAAGATGGTTTAAGAAGTATAGTTGAGATTACAACAAAAATAATTGAAGGTAAAATTGGAGATATGAGGGATTTTTCTCAGGAAAAAGTCAGGGATTTGATTCGATCTGAAAGCTTCTCTTTGGAATTCAAAGATAGTGTAAGAAGTAAGATATTCAAATTATTTCATAAGTATCGCGTGGAATGAATTTATTGTTATAGTAATACATTCAGTCGGGGCATTTATCTACATACTGTTATTTTATAGACTTGTTGGAGGCGGTTTATTTTTGAGTAAATGCCAATTTGGCACCAAGCAGCACAAACACCCCGGCAAAGCTTTTCCCCAGCCAGTTCATGATCCTTGGCCGTTCGATGACGTGGCGGCGCAGGGTGCTGGCGAAGAAGCCGTAGAGGATGAACACTGCGAAGGTGATTGCCATGAAGATCAGGCCGAGCAGGGTCATTTGCGCGGTGGTTCCAGTCGCGTTGGTGGTTATGAATTGCGGCAGGAAGGCCAGGAAGAAGAGCGAGAGTTTCGGGTTGAGCGCGTTGAGCAGGATGCCGTCGCGGATGATTTTGGTGGCATGGACCGGATCGGATTTGGCGGTGACTTTCATCGCACCCGTGCCGCGCCACATGCCCCACGCCATGTAAAGCAGCCACGCGACGCCGAGGTAGCGCAGGATTTCAAAGGCAAGGGCGCTTGTGTGCAGCAGGGCCGCGAGGCCAAGGATGCTTGCGCCCATGGCGGGTAGGATGCCGAGCGTGCAGCCGAATGCCGCCCAGATGCTGGCGCGCATCCCGCGACCCAGCCCGATGGCAAGGGTATAGATCACCCCCGTGCCGGGCAGCAGGACGACAATAAGCGAGGTCAGGAGATAGTCGGGGCTGATCATGATAGCGTGGTTCCGTTTTGTGGTTTGACCTGATCAGCCCAGTTAAGCGCCTTTTGATCCGGTATTCTTGAACGGAATTGCAGGCCGGAAATGGATCAGTTTGCCCGTACTGCTTTGGCATAGCGCCCCGGTGACAGGCCATAGGCGCGGATGAAATGCCGGTTCATGTGGCTTTGATCGGCAAAGCCTGCGGTGGCGGCGACGTCGGCAAGTGCTGTTCCCGTCGCAATCAGGCGGCGAGCGAGGTCGAGGCGGCGCTGGATGATATAGGCATGTGGGGTAAGCCCCGTCGCGCGGGTGAAATGGCGGACGGTCTGAAAGCGGCTGAGCCCGGCGGTATTGGCGAGATCGGCAAGCGAGAGATTTTCGTCCGGGGCATCGTCAATCATGGCCTTGGCGCGCGCGATGTTTTGATCTGCTCGGTTGGGGGCCTGATTGCGGGCAGGGTCGGATTGGCCCGGTTTGATTCCGGGCACAATGATCGCGTGATGGAGCAGAAGAAACAGCATTTCTTCGCGCCGGAGGGCTGCGGTCTGGCTGTTGCCCTGAGTGATGGCGTTAAAAAGGGCGGCAAAGCAATTTGCGACATCGGGGGATGTCATGACCGGGTTGGTGAATTCGTATTCGCCTGATTTGCCGTCTGTCATGTCGTGGGCGGCGTAACTGATCAGGTCCGGGTCGAAATAGAGCATGTTCCAGCCACGCGGGCTTTGGCCAATCGGTGTGCCGTCATGGACTTCGCGCGGATTGACCGTGATGATGTTGCCCGCCCCGGCTTCGACCATGCCACGCCCCGAAAGCGATTTCTGTGCGCCCTCAAACATGAAGCCGATGCCGAACTGTTCATGGCTGTGTCTGGCAAAGCTGTGGCGTGTCCTGGCCATGATAGCCTCGACCCCGGTGCAGTCATGAGACAGGATGCGAAACGGTTCGTTTGATGCGTCTGACATGCCAGAAGACTGGCAGTTTTTGCGTTATTTCGCAATCGGGTTGCCATCGGGTCGAAATCAGTTGCCGTTATTGTTGTTGGGGCCGAGCATTTCGCGTAAGCCCCCCAATCCTTCGACATGTTTGGCAAAGACGCTCATGACGATCAGAAGCGGGACGGCGACAAGCACACCGATGAAGCCCCATATCCAGCCCCAGAACGCAATGGCGAGGATGATTGCGACCGAATTGATGCGCAGCCGGTTGCCGACAAGGGCCGGGGTGAGAAACTGGCCTTCAAGCGCGGTGCAGGCGAGATAGATCGCGGGTGGCAGCAGGGCCGCGGTTGTGGTCGGCATGGAAACCAGTGCGACCATGCCGACAATGCCGATGCCGACAACCGCCCCCAGAAGCGGCACGAAATTGAGGATCGCGGCGACAATGCCCCATAAAACCGGATTGGGCATGCCAACAATGGCAAGGAGGCTTCCGATGATGATGCCAAGCCCGATATTGATTGCCGATATGGTCAGCAGATAGCGCGAGACTTCGCGTTCGATATCGTGCGCGATGCGCAGACCCTTTCGCCGGTCGCCAAAGGTTGGCAGGGCGCGGACCATTTTTTCATAGACCATATCCCCCGACGAGAGAATGAACAGCAGTAGCACGAGCATGAGCGCAATACCGGCAACAATTTCCGGTGCGCCCCGGGCGGCCTGGCTGATCATGGTGGGTTCCTGCACGACGACCTTTTGCGTGTCGGCCTGATCATTCTGGTTGGTGGCTTCTTCGACCTGCTTTTGCACATCGCGCAGTTTTTCAAGCGGCCCGCCAAGATCGGCCAGACGCAGGCGCAACTGACGTTCGATTTTGGGGGCGTCATCGATCCATTTTGATACCGGTTCGCTGAGGCCATAAATCCCGGCAAGCACCGATGCGGTCAGGGTCAGGACAATCGCAAGCGCGGTCAGGCTTTGCGGGATGCGATAGCGCGCCAGTGTGCGCACCACAGGCGAGAATACCAGCGCCAGCAGGAAGGCCAGAATGACAGGTAAAATCAGGCTTTGGGCGATGTAAAAACAGCCAAAGGCCAGAATGACGAAGGTGCCGATCACCGATACCGTGCGCGCCCGGCGATAGGCGCGTGCGCGCGCGCTTAACATTCTTTGTTCGGCTTCATCGATTTCGGTAGGGGCATCCGCAGCACCGCTTTCAATGGCGGGGGTGTCGGATGCCTTGATCGGATCGGTCATGCAATCTGCTCCGGGCGGGATTCTGCCGGGCATGATGCAGGCGGCAGGAGGGTGACCTGACTTTAACGTCTTGTGACAGGGTGATGTTCCGCCGGGATGAATGTAAGTGGGCTGGTAAAGCAAAACGGCGCCCGAATTGGACGCCGTTTTGAGCCAGACATATGTCAGAAGATCAGAAGCGTTTGATCAATGCAAAGCGGACATTGTGTGACTGGAAGTCGCCATCATAAGAAAGGTCTGAGGCAGGACCGCCTTGGCCAATGTCTCTGTCGCCGTCTACAATGGACGGGAAATAGGTCAGGACATAGTCCCCGCGAAGCGACCAGCCATTGCCGATCAGGTACCCGGCCCCGATGCTGCCCGACACGCCGAATGCCGTTTTCGTATCGGTAAATGTATGATTTGTGCCTGTACCAAAAGTATCGGTGAATTTATGTGTGGTTTTAAACCGACTGATTGATGGACCCGCCGCGAAATAGACCTGCCATCCCCCGGTCGCATAGCCGATTTTGGGGCGGATGCTAAAGGTGAAATCCGATTCAACGGTGGTTTGGGACGTGAAGCTGTTGGCCGGAGACGTATCATATGTTGTCCGGCCATGGCTTTCTGATTCAGAAAACGGCATGAATGTCAGATCGCCTTCCACCCCGTAAATCATATTACGGTCCTGATGGTCGTATCCGAACAGGGCAGAGCCGGTGACGTCAAAACCCTCGATCGTTTCATTGAGGATCGGGGTCAGTTGTGATCTGTCACTTGCGGTGCCATTGTCCGTGAAATAGCCGGTATACAGCACGTCGGTGTCAGGCTTTGCCGCACTATATGCGCCGCCAAGTGCCAGGCCGCCATAAAAGCCCGACCAGTCTGTTTCAGCAGAGGCGTGGGAGGCAGCGGCACACAGGATGACGGCTGCGATACCGGCACACGAAATACGTGATTTTAGAGGAAAGCGCATGATTTTGGGGCTCTGTTTGCTATCGCAGTCTGTCGACCGGGCGACGAGGTGAATAATGAATGATTATTCAATAACATAGCCATATTCAACTTGAAATAGCAATATCTTGTCAGGGGATTTGCGCAGAGTCCCGTCAGGCGTCGATGGCCGGTTCCTGCAATTGCAGTTCGCGGGCCATGATGACGGCCTGTGTGCGGCTATGGACCGAGAGTTTGCGCAGGATGGCAGAAACATGGGCCTTTACGGTGGCTTCGGTCACGTCAAGCTCGTAGGCGATCTGTTTGTTCAGTTTGCCTTCGGTCAGCATGTTGAGCACGCGCAATTGCTGTGGCGTCAGCTGGCCGATTTTTTCGGCAAGGCCGGTGGCTTCGTCATCGGCCGGGCCGTTTTCAATCGCGTCACGCGCCCAGTCGGGCATCCACATATCACCGTTCAGAACGGTGCGGATGGCCGTTCCGATCTGATCAACCGGTGCCGATTTCGGAACGAAGGCCGATGCGCCATATTCAATCGAACGTCTGACAACCGGCAGTTCCTGACTGGCCGAGACGATGGAAACCGGGATGTCGGGATAGGAAGCGCGTAAGGTGAACAGGCCGGTAAAGCCGTTCATGCCGGGCATGTGCAGGTCCAGCAGGACAAGGTCGATATCGCCGCCATGGGCTTCGATCTGTTCGATGGCTTCAGACAGGCTTCCGGCTTCATACAGCGTGACGTTTTCCAATTCTGATGACAGGGCCTGTTTGAGGGCACCACGCACAAGCGGGTGGTCGTCTGCGATCAGAATCTGGAAGCTGTCAGCCATTGGCGATTTCCCCGGAAGTCATTTCCCTTGAAAGGTCGCGATTATTCCATCCCGTTATTTTTTTAACGGCGTCTCACGATAATATTAAGGTGAGGGGACGATAAACCGGGATGACATTGTTTGTCTGGTGTGGTGCGACCCTGATGCGTCCTTGCTGCGCTTGCAGAAAGGAGTGAGGGAAACCAAAGATCACTCTCGCCCCACGAAATGTGAAACTTCGGCCCCCCTCGCGCCACCACTGATGATTATGACGACTAAAATCGGGCTCGTAAACTCTGCATTTGTCGGAAAGTGAAATTTACCTTATCTGTTGGGTTAATGAACGAAATTCAGTTTTGAAGAACTGCGCCGCGCTGCAACATTGGCGATTTTATACAATCACCGGCAACGCCGCGCAGACCAAGGGAAAAAGGACTGTCTGATGTCTGATCAACCGCAAGTCATCCGCCGCGAAGATTACACCGCACCGGCCTTTCTGGTCGAGAAGGTCGAACTGGTGTTCGAGCTTGATCGGGATGTTACAAATGTGAAATCGCGGCTGTTCGTGCATGCGAATCCTGTTCGCGGGACCGGCGGCGGCGACATGGTCCATCTTGACGGCGAAGACATGAAGCTGGTGTCGATTGCGGTTGATGATCGCAGGCTTGGTGTTGATGAATATAGTGTCGATCCATCGGGCTTAAGCTTTAGCGCGCCGGGCGAGACATTTGTGGTGGATATCGAAACCCAGATATCGCCCGCGGCCAATACGCGGCTTGAAGGGCTTTATGTGTCGCAAAGCGCGTTCTGTACGCAGTGCGAGGCGGAAGGATTCCGTCGCATCACCTATTTCCCGGATCGCCCGGATGTGATGGCGACCTATAAAGTCACGATCCATGCCGACAAGGCGAGCTGCCCGGTTCTGTTATCCAACGGCAATCTGATCGATAGCGGTGATCTTGACGGCAACCGGCATTTTGCGGTGTGGGAAGATCCGTTCCCGAAGCCGAGTTATCTTTTTGCGCTGGTGGCGGGGGACTTGGCCTGTGTCGAGGACAGCTTCAAGACCATGTCGGGGCGCGATGTTGCGCTGCGCATTTTTGTCGAACATGGCAATGAAGACCGTTGCGATTACGCGATGGACAGTTTGAAACGGTCGATGAAGTGGGATGAGGAGGTTTATGGCCTCGAATACGATCTGGACCTTTTCAATATCGTCGCGGTTTCCGACTTCAATATGGGGGCGATGGAAAACAAGAGCCTGAATGTGTTTAACGCCAAATACATCCTGGCCAAGCCCGATACCGCGACCGATACGGATTATGAGCTGATCGAATCGATTGTTGCGCATGAATATTTCCACAACTGGTCGGGCAACCGGGTGACGTGCCGGGACTGGTTCCAGTTGTCCCTCAAAGAAGGCCTGACGGTTTTCCGCGATCAGGAATTTTCGGCTGATCAGCGGTCCCGCCCGGTGCAGCGCATCAAGGATGTAGCCCAACTTCGTGCGCGCCAGTTCCCCGAGGATGGCGGGCCGTTGGCCCACCCGGTGCGCCCGGACAGCTATATGGAAATCAACAATTTCTATACCGCGACGGTCTATGAAAAGGGCGCGGAGTTGATCCGCATGATGCATACCCTGTTGGGCGCAGAGGGCTATCGCAAGGGGATTGATCTTTATTTCGATCGCCATGACGGGCAGGCCGTGACCTGCGATGATTTTGCCAAGGCGATGGAAGATGCCAATGATGTGGACCTGAGCCAGCTTAAAATCTGGTATTCGCAGGCAGGCACGCCGAGCCTTAGCTGGCGCGGTGAACATGATGCGGAGGCCAAGCAGTTCCGCCTGACGGTTTCCCAGAAAACCGCACCGACACCGGGGCAGCCGGACAAGGTTGCGCTTCATATGCCAATTGCGATTGGCCTTCTGGGCCGGGATGGAAGGGAGCTTGTTTCGCGCACCGTGCAACTGACCGAGGCCGAACAGACATTCGTGTTTGATAATATCGATCAGGTGCCGGTGGTTTCGTTCAACCGTGGTTTTTCCGCCCCCGTCAATATCGCGACCGAACAGCGGCATGAGGAGCTTGTGTTCCTGATGGGGCATGACAGCGATGCGTTCAATCGCTGGGAAGCAGGGCAGAAATATGCGACTGCGTTGATGCTTTCGGCCATTGCCGAGTTTGAAAAGAATGGTGGCGATGCGGACGCGGCATTGGGCGATGTGACCGAATTTGTGGCGGCGATGCGTGCGACCCTGATCAATGACGATCTTGATAAGGCGTTTCGCGCCGATGCGCTTGTCCTGCCGGGGGAAGAATTCCTTTCGGAGCAGCGCAAACCCGCCAACCCGGACGCGATCCATCAGGTGCGCAATGCGTTGCGCAAGCGTATCGGATCGGATTTGCGGGCCGAATTTGGCAATGCCTATCACCAGAACGCGTCAAACGCGGCCTTTACCCCGGACGCGGAATCGGCCGGGCAGCGGGCGTTACGCGCAACCGCACTTTCCTATCTGGTGGCAAGCGGAGAGGGCGAATTTGCCGATCTGGCAGCCGAGCAATATCGCACGGCCGATAACATGACGGATCGGATGGCGGCCCTTTCGGTGCTGAACCATCTGGATCATCCGGGCCGGGCCGAGGCGCTTTCTGATTTCGAGGCGCGCTTTGGCAAGGATACCGTGGTGATGGATAAATGGTTCGGCCTGCAGGCGATGTCATCACGCGATGATACGCTGGCACGCGTGAAGGACCTTATGAGCCATCCGCTCTTTACCATGCGCAACCCGAACAAGGTCAGATCGCTTATCGGGGCGTTTGCCATGGCCAACCCGCGCCACTTCCACGCGGCGGATGGCAGCGGATATGCGTTTTATACCGACCGCCTGATCGAGCTTGACGATATCAACCCGCAGGTCGCGGCACGGCTTTGCGCACCGCTTGGCAAATGGGCGAAATATGACGAGGCGCGGGCCGGCCTGATGAAGGCTGCCCTTGATCGTATCCTCGCCAAACCGGACATTTCCCGCGATCTGTATGAAATCGCATCGAAATCGCGGGCGGTATGAGGCCGTGGGTCATTGCGTGAACGCCTTTCTTCATAAGGCCCATGCGCCCGATATGCATGATTTGCGATGGGGGTTGTTGCGAATGGAAAGGGATAGAATATGAATTTGGCCGCCGTTGCAGCACAGCTTTCCGACGGATGGAAGGGCCGGGTTCTTGCCGATTTTGGCTGTGTCCGGATGAAACTTTTCAAGGCAGATGCCGTCGGCCTTGCCGAGGAAATGCATTCGGATTGGGATGAAGCGATCCTGATGCTGGAGGGTGAACTGGTGCTGGAGCTTGATCAGGTGCCGATGCACCTTAAGGCTGGTGATTTTCACCTGATCCCACGCGGGGTTCGGCACCGCATTTTGCCCGGTTGCCGCGGATCGTTCATATTGCTTGATCCTGAACCGCTGGCTTAAACAGGCGACCAGTGGAAAACGCGAAAGGCGGCACGCGATATGTGCCGCCTTTCTCGTCTTGGCCTGTTTCAGGCAGGTACGATCAGGTCAGTTTCATCCGTTCGCTGAATTCCTTCATGCGTTCGGAAAGATTGCGTGCCATATCGGAAAGTTCGCGGCTGGCAGTGTTGAGGTCATGGGCCGAGCGGCCCGTGCTTTGTGCACCGTCATTCACGAACCGGATCATCTGGTCCATCGATCCGGCGCCTGATGCAATGCGTTGCACGTTTTCTGAAATCTCGCTGGTCGCGCGGCGCTGTTCATCCACCGAATGGGTGATGGTCGACTGTATGTCGTTGACCTGATGAATAACGTCGCCCACCGTGCTGATGGAATGGGCGGCTTTCTGGACTTCCTGCTGGATTGCAGTAGTCAGATCGCCTATCTGGCCGGTCGCACTCGCGGTCTGATCGGCAAGCGATTTGACTTCGTTTGCGACAACGGCAAAGCCGCGCCCCAGTTCGCCCGCACGTTCGGCTTCGATGGTCGCATTAAGCGACAGAAGCTTGGTGCGATGCGCGATATCGTTGATCAGATCAATGATCGATCCGATTTCCGAGCTTGCCTTTTCAAGCGAGACGATATTGCGCTGGCTTTCCTCTGCCTCGGTGCGTGCCCGGTTGGTCACGTTTGCGGCCTCGGATGCCTGACGGTTGATTTCGGCAATCGAGGATGAAAGTTGCTCGACCGCGGTGGCGACGTTCTGGGTGTTGCTTGCCGCCTCGCGCGAGACGTCAAGCGCGCTGCCTGACTGATCGACCGTGTTTTCCGACTGGCTGGTCAGATCGCGGGCAAGGCCAAGAAGCCCTTCGGACTGTTCGGTGACCGATTGCGCAACGCGGGCGACCTCGGCCATCATTTCACTGACCGCGATGCGGCTTTCTTCGCGTTCGGTCACCACGTTCCATGCCAGCATGGTGCCCACAAGGACATTGTCCTTGTCGCGCACCGGGGCTGCCAGAAGTTCAAGATGATCGCGTTCGGTTTTGACCACCTCGGTAAAGGGCAGGTTGGCCGGGTTGGAAAGTCGTTTCTGGAATTCCGCACCGACCTTGAGGAAATCGCCCGAAACCGATCTGGCATCGCCACCGACATAGGTTTGCGCACTGGCATTAAGATATGTCAGTTCGCCTTCAGGCGTGATCAGGGCGGTCATGGTCGGGGTATTTTCGACCATGTTTTGCAGGATCATGGCCTGACGCACGGCTTCGCGCAGGCCGACAAGGGCCTTGCGCATTTCGCCGATTTCATCGGACCCGACACGGGGCAGACGGACATTGGTATCCCCGTTCGAGATTGATGTCATTGCCCCGGCAAAGGCGCGCAGATTGCGAAATACCGTGGTTCTGAGCAATATCCAGCCAGCGATCCAGCCAACCAGAAGGACGGCGACCAGAATTTCGATCGAGAGCGTTCGAAGATCGTCGGTCTGGGAATAGAAGTCGGTAATATCGCGATCAAACGTGGCGGTGGCCCAAACCCCACCACGGTCATTGCCGATTTCGATATCGACCGTGGCACGATGGGTGCCGCCCGCTGCTTCGGTGGGTTTTGCTTCCGCCGGGGCAGGGGCTTCGCTATCGGCCGTTGGGTCCAGGGCTTCGCCGCCTTCGCTGGCTTCCCCGTCTTCAAGGCTTTCAAACAGCACATTGCCGTCGCTGCCAAGAATGCGGAAATTACCGCCAAGCACCTTGCCGATACCTGTAAGGGTAGGCAGGGGATCGGTGATGACTTCCATAAAGCCGACAGCACGAAAACCGCCAACCGGAACGATGGTGCTGAAAACCGGTTTGCCGGTTGGGGTTGCCCACATATAGGTCACCGGTTTGCGGGCATCGGCCTTGTCGCGTGTTTTAAGGTAATCCATCACCGCCGCATCATCGGTGACACTGGCCCCCAGATTGGCATCCGAGGTTGCAAGCTGGTTGAAATCGGTGTCATAGGCGATGGTTTCGACCAGAACCAGTTCGCCCTGAACGACCTGGCTGGCATTGGAAAGGATGTTAAGTTCGGCCTTCATGCGGGCCTGATCGTTATCCTGATAGCTTTTGACCAGACTGCCAAGGCGCGACCATTCATTGACAATCGGTGTGACCTTGTCTGCGTAATCCTGTGCCACGCGTGAACGGACAAAGAAATTGACTGTGCCGCCGACCGAATTGTTCAGCGTATCAACGGCAAAGTTCCGATAGGTGTCACCGGTCCACAGCAACATCCATGTGACTGCACCCGATAAAAGCAAACCTGTTACAAGCAGGATGCGTCGTAACGTCAGGAGGCCCGTAGCGCCCCCTGCAATAGCCGTCTTCGCGGCTTTGTCTCCCGTCATTCATTACACTCCAGAGCCAGTTTTTTTATGGTTCTTTTGGTGCTTCGTTCCCGGTCTACCTCTTGGGGGGTAATTGGTTTGATCCAAACAGAGCTTGGCGGCAAACACAATAGCGCTATTGCCCCAAACCCCATGTTTTTCGCGGTATACAGTATTCTATATATTCGTGACGGGCGCGAAATCGGGGCCGGGAATCCCGTGAGTTTCGAATGGCTATTGAAAAAACACAAAAAAACTTGCGAACGAGTGTGATAATCGTTTGCAATTAGATTTCTGATGCTCTATGACTGTGTTTGTCAAATGCAGACGGCAACGTCGTTTGCGACGGGCCATCAGGCTGACATGGCGTACCTGATGGTCACTGTTCTTCGGGACTCTCTCTCCCCGAAGGTCGATCTCTCTCACTCGAGGGGGCTGGTATCCGGAAATTGTGCGGGACAATTCCGGGCTATATACCAGCCTCCCTTTTTTTGTCCTGCTGGCCGGTTTTGCGACATCCGTGCTTTGAAATCGCCAAAGTTTCATGACATCTGCAATCTGCATATCGGCGCGCGATTTTGGGTGCGACCGGGCCTGCGTTTTTAGCGTTTTATAAACGGCCTGTGCCCTAAAAGAAGCAGGGTAGCCTGTGGCGGGGTTCAATCGCCATGACGGATACGCGCGATATTTACAGATAATCAGTCGTAAAGGACCGGCAGAAAATGGCTGGTGAAGACGAAAACAACCGCACCGACCTGCATGCGGACCCGAAACCGGAACCGCAGAAAGACGCGCCCTTACCGGCGTTTATTTATGGCCGCAATGGCCATGGTGAGGACGGCGGGCGTCATCGACAGTCACAAAATGGGCGGATAGCAGAAATGGATCGCAAAACCTTACTGGGTCTCGCAACCGGTGCCGGCATGCTCGGTCTGGTCTTGTTCTTTGTCGGCATGCTGGTCGGCGCTGGGCTGTTCATGGACCCTGACGAACAGATGGCAGCCAACGAAAAACCGGCAGGGCAGGCCGAAATTCTGGCAACCCTGCCCGAAAGTCCGACATCAAACCCGGCACCGACAGCCGAAATGCCCGATGCCGGTACTCTGTCGGGGACTGAGACGTCATCCTCAACCCCGGCGGCACCGGCTGCGACCGATGATCCGGTGGGGGATCTGATTGCCGAACGCAGTGCCGTGATCGAGGGCGAGGATGCGGGCAATACCGCAGAAAACGGTGAGGCGGCCAATGAAGGTACGACCGACGCAAATGATGCCCCGGTCGCCCCGGAAATGAGCGACGCCGAAAAGGCGGCGGCCCGTGCGGAACAGGCCGATCAGGGCGCGAATGCCCCGCGCAAGCTTCAGGCACCGGAAATCAAATCATCCGATGATGCCGCAGCCAAGTCATCAGAAACCACATCCGCATCCACATCCGCACCGGCGGCACCCGCGGTCCCCGAAGCCCCGGCCGCCGCGGCGGAAAACACGACGGTTGCCAAGAAAACCGAACCGGCAGCGACGTCTGCGCCCAAAGCAACCGCGTCCGGGGCGGCCGCCCCGTTCTCGGTTCAGGTGGGGGCCTTCAAGGTGCATGAAAATGCCAGCCAGCGCGCCGAAGAATTGCGAAAGCTTGGCCTTGAGGTCGCGGTTGTCGCCCGTGGCCCCGAAGGGGATGCCACCTGGTATTATGTCCGGGTTGGCAGATTTACGACCATGAAGGAAGCGCGCGACAAGGCAAGTGCGGTCAAGAAGGACCAGAATCTTGACGGTTTCCCGGTCCGGGCCGAGCCCAATGACCGCGAAGTCAACTGACACATATATATAGTGTCGCTCAATATGATACCGGGGCCGGTGCAGATGCTGCATCGGCCCTTTCTGTTTTCTGATGAACGGGTTTGTTTTTGCGCCATCTTTGCGGCATTCTACTTGCCTTCACAGGGCAAAGGCTTTAGGCGGTACGCCAGAGTTTTTCGGAAAGCAAAGCCGTGACGTGCCACGCGGGCAGCTTTGCACATCAGGATGGTTGGCAGAAACATGACCACACAGAACGATTTTCCCAATCTTCATATTCTCGATCACCCGCTGATCCAGCACAAACTGACGCATATGCGCAAGGTTGATACCTCGACCAAGACCTTCCGCCAGCTGCTGAAGGAAATTGCGCTGCTGATGGGCTACGAGATCACCCGCGAATTGCCGGTCAGCTATGAGGATATCGTCACCCCGATCTGCCCGATGAAGGCACCGATGATCCAGGGCCGCAAACTGGCCGTCGTGCCGATCCTGCGGGCCGGTCTTGGTATGGCCGATGGTCTGATCGAACTGATGCCGTCCGCGCGCATCGGCCATATCGGCCTGTATCGTGATCCCGAAACCCACATGCCGGTCGAATATCTGGTGAAGCTGCCCGAAGTCGAAGGCCGGACCTTCATTCTGGTCGATCCGATGCTGGCAACCGGGAATTCGGCAGTGGCGGCAGTTGATACGCTGAACAAATATGGCGTGAAGGATGAAGACATTCGCTTCATGGCGCTGGTCGCGGCCCCCGAAGGGGTCAAGGTCTTCCATGATGCGCATCCGAATGTACCGGTCTATACTGCGGGCCTTGACGAGAAGCTGAATGAAAAGGCCTATATCGTGCCGGGCCTTGGCGATGCCGGCGACCGTCTGTTTGGCACCCGCTGATCTGATCGCATGATACCGTAATACGAAAGGGCGCCGTCGGCGCCCTTTCGTCTGATCTATTCGGATTTCGTCGGTGCCGTGATCAGCCTTTTGGCGATACCGTGATATCAACCGTTGATCCGGCAAACGATCCGCCTTGCAGCTTGATCGTGGCAACGCGGCTTTCGCGGTCATAAACCATCACCGATATATCGGCGCGGACCACGGTGACCTTGCTCCAACCGAAATTGGGCATTTCACGTTCATAGAAATCATACATCTGGGCGGGTGTGCCACCGGCATTGATCACAAGACGCCCGTGCCACGCATCGGATGCCCCGAAAATGATGCTGCGATCCATATCCAGCGAGGAATTGGACGGCATCGGAATGTCGGTGAACTGGGTAAAGGACGGGATCGGCTGACCGCCGCCCTTGCTATCCGACCCGTTGTTTGACGAAGTATTCGGAACAAGGTTCGAACCGGAGCACCCCGCAAGCGCAAGGCTTGCCAGTGCGGCTGCACAAATAAATGAATGTCGCAGTCTCATCATCTTCCTTCGGTCCCCTAATGCCGTTCAGGCACTGTTATCTCGCCCCATAATCAGGTCATTATGTAAAGGAAAGGTTCACATATTGCCTTTTGTCCATCTTTTCAAAGACCAATTGGCAATATTGCGTGTCCCGTCCGGTTTTCCTGCAAGCGATCATTGCACCGCAAACACCATATATAAAGCATCAAAATTGCCATCGATCATCTGATCCGTATCAAGAAAGTGGATCGGGACAGGGGGGTAATTTGGTCGAACCCGGATAAAAAGCGGACCAGACGGCGAATCATTATTCGGATTTCGGGTTTTTCTTGCGGTCTGAATGGCCGACTTGCGCCGTATTTTGCCAGACGGATTTGCGATTATTCAACTTAAAGTCCGAGGCCCGCCGTGGACTTGTTGCCACGGTTGGTAAAGCGTAAAATACTAAGTCGTTGAATTTAATGGATTTCGATAAAAAAGACGTCGAAATGCATTTTTTCTCGAAAAAGGTGTTTACAGGTTTGGCGAGGGGCCCTATAACCCGCCTCCACCGACGGGGTGCGGCGCCAAGGAGACGGCGACGCGGACCGGAAGGTGAAGGGCTACGGCTCTAGAGTTCTTTGACATTGTTGATCAGTAGGAAGGGATGCGCGGGCAGCGTTATGGCGCAAAAGTCTGTGCATCCTGGAG
>NZ_AUNC01000016.1:0-65805 GCF_000714555.1 Thalassospira permensis NBRC 106175
CTTGGGCCGACAGGCAAGCGCCATGGCAACCATGACGCGCTGGCGCATCCCGCCCGAAAGCTGATGGGGATACCGCCCCAGAAGTTCCTGCGCATCGGGCAGCCGCACCATATCAAGCAGCCGTTTGCTTTCAACAAGCGCATCGGGCTTGGACATGCCTTCATGCAGCATCAGGGATTCCGCAATCTGATCGCCGATGGTGAAAACCGGATTCAGCGACGTCATCGGTTCCTGAAAGATCATCGCGATGTCTTTGCCGCGAATGCGGCGCATCTGTTTTTGCGACAGTGCCAGCAAATCTTCATCGCGATCTTTTGACGTAAACCGGATACGCCCCGATGCATAGGATGCGCCCATCATATCGGCCAGACGCATGATCGACATCGATGTCACCGATTTGCCCGATCCGGACTCTCCGACAATTGCCAATGTCCTTCCGGGTTTCACGGCAAAACTCAGATTTTCGATAACCCGGCTGTCGCCGAACTCAACGGACAAATCTTCGACGGACAGGATCGGAACAGAAACAGCATCAGTCACGCAAACATCCTCGGCAATGTAAGGCGGATGCGCGGGTGGCGCGCACCGGTCAAACCGGTGTCAGTGCTGCAAGAAACGATGGCCGCAAAGAAGGAATTTTCTTCAGGCACGGTGGGGGCCGTGACCTTCTGATCATGCGTAACGGAAAGTTGTAACGCGGTCCCTCTTAACGACGATTGCCAACAACCCTGATACCGAATTCATGGTTTTTTATTTTGTATACAAACCTCATCATTTATTCGACAAATTGTCAACGAATTGAATTTCACTAAATTCAATTCGGTTTAAATGCCCTGCTGCCGCATAATCCACTGCACAGCCCGAACGTATTAAAGGTTTGTTTCAAAACCACAATTTTGCATCGCAACATTTCACCATGTTTCTGGTGTATGCCAACGCACTTCACAATCAAAAGACGAACCCATCACATCGCTTTCGGAACCCACCCCGAAGACTCCTCATGCACCGGCACCAACCATCCTTCCCTTTGCCAAACCATGGCCGGTTTTGGGATACCCCTTTCCGGTCAGAAAATTGGCACCATTAATTTTACCAAAACGGCTCTTTATGGCGCACCACTAATATCCCAGACTGCATGCTCCCTCGCCCCGCAACAAAGGTCATCAGATGCCATCCGAACATAAAAACGAATTTGGCCAACCGGTCGGTCGCCCGGTTGAAAACTGGAAAGAATGCCCGATGCCACCACGCAGCGACATGGCTGGCCGCCATGTCATTGTCAGTCCGACCGATGTGAAACGCGACGCCAGACAGCTATTTGACGCCAACCGCACAGCCATGGACGGATCGCGCTTTACCTATCTTTTCACCGATGCGTTCGAGGATTTTGATGCTTATCAGGCGTGGCTCGAAACCATGACCGCCACCCGCGACCCGATGCTTCATACCATCATCGACAAAGCATCGAACAAGGCCGTCGGCATTGCCGCCTTCATGCGCATCGATACCAAATTTGGCGGCATTGAAATCGGCAATATCAACTATTCCCCGGCGCTTTCGAAAACCATCGGCGGGACAGAGGCGATGTATCTGATGATGAAGCGCGCCTTTGACGAACTGGGTTACCGCCGGTACGAATGGAAATGCGACGATCAGAACGCCCCATCACGTGCCGCCGCCCTGCGATATGGCTTCACCTACGAAGGCACCTTCCGCAACCACATGGTCTATAAGGACCGCAACCGCGATACCGCATGGTTTTCGATTACCGATCTTGAATGGCCGATGGTCAGGGCCGCTTTCGAAGCATGGCTTGCCCCCGGCAACTTTGATGAAACCGGCAAACAACGCAACAGCCTGCAAAGCTTCCGCAGGGCATAATCGCGCCCATAATAGCGCCCCATGAAACACGCCTCTGGTCCGGTGCCGGGTTATTCCCCGACACCGGCAAAGCTGCGCATGTCGAATATGCTGTTATCCAGAAACGCATCCGGGCCGACAAACGCCCGGTCGGCGGCATCATTCGCGCCCTCGACCCGCCAGTCATCATGCGGAAGCGCAACATCAAGCCCCTTGACCGCACGACGATAAAGATCAGGACGATAAATGTCGGAAATAAGCGTACCGAAATCGACGGAGGCATCAACCTGCCCCCAGCGCTGCATCTGTGTGCCAACCCACGCCCCCTGCGACAGCCACGGGAACGTCGCGGTATAGCGATAGAACACATGACGATCAGGCGCCTCAATCGGATTGTCACCGGGTTTAAGCACCGGCCGGCCAAGTAACGAGGCCCGCAGAATATCAAACGATGCCCCGACGTGATTTTCACCAGACAGCAATTGCGCCAGTTCGGTGCGGTTTTCCGGCTGATCGGCCCATTCCGCCGACCGGACAAGCGCACGCACCAGCGCATCCACCGTATCGGGATTGGATTGCACCCAGTCTTCGCGCACGCCAAGAACCTTTTCCGGGCTACGCGCCCAGATATCTTCCTTAAGCGCGACAATCACCCCGTCCCCGTGGAATACCGCCCGCTGGTTCCACGGTTCCCCCACGCAATACCCATCGACCCAGCCATTGCGCAGACTGTCAAACATGCGCGGCGGTGCGATGACGCCGATATTGACGTCCTTGTCCGGGTCAATACCGCCCGCCGCCATCCAGTAACGCAGTTCGTAATTGTGGCTCGAATACGGAAACACGGTCGCAAAGGACATGATCGGACGACCATCCGCCCGGTCCTCGTCGATCACCTTTTTAAGCGCCCGCGCCGAAAGCCCGCGCGGCCCATGCATCGCCGCCGGATCTGCTTCAAGCATCCGCTGATAAAGCCGGGTTGAAACCGTAATCGCATTCCCGCCGCGCCCCAGCGCCATAGGAACCGCAATGCGTTGCGAGGGCATCCCGCCAAGCCCTAGCCGAGCTGCCAGCGGAATACCCGCCAGCAAATGGGCCGCGTCATAAACCCCATAAGACAGCTTGTCGCGAATGGCCGCCCAGGACATTTCCCGGATCAGGGTCAGGTCGATATTTTCTTCCTCGGCAAAGCCCTTGGCACGCGCCACGACAGGCAGGGCACAATCCACAAGCGGTACAAAGCCAAGTCGAACCTGTTTAAGGGACATGCGTTAGAACTCCAACTGAAAGGCCGTGATCACGCTTTGCGCGATTTCAGAAATTTTGCGGTTCTGTTTCATGGCGTTTTTGCGCAGCAGGTTATAGGCCTCATCCTCGCTCAGCCCCTTTTCCTGCATCAACAATCCTTTGGCCCGGTCGATCAGCTTGCGATCATTAAGCTTGGCCTTGGCCTCGTCACGTTCGCGGCGCAATTGATCAAACGCGTTAAAACGCGAAATCGCCATTTCGACGATGGGTCGAATACGATCCTGGCGCAAGCCGTCAACGACATAGGCACTGACCCCGGCCTCGACCGCCTCGCGGATCGTATTGCTGTCGCTTTGATCGACAAACATCGCAATCGGGCGTGCAATAACACGCGATACCTGAAACATCTGTTCAAGCGTATCACGGTCCGGGTTTTCAAGATCAATGATGATGATGTCGGGGGCCAACGCCTGAATGCGTTCGACCAGATTGTATGACGTGCCAATGCGGCTGACACGGGTATAGCCACTTTCGACAAGGCCGCGCTCGACAATGGCGGCACGGTCCGGGTTTTCGTCGATCACCAGAATGCTGAAGTCTTCAAGCTTCATTTAGAACCTTTTCCCTGACGATCAAGGCCTCTCTCCTGTCTGTTCTTTTTCGCCCGGACCTTGATGGCCCGGTGGAAACCGGGATGCGGCACATGCCGCATCCCGGAAAGATCGTATGTTATTCTGCCGGAACCGCCTGCGCACCGGATGGCAGCGCATCGCGTTCCTTCATGGCTTTTTCGAAACGTTCCTTTTCCTCGGCCACGGTCTTTTCCGAGAAACGAACCGCAAGGGCTGCAAAGGAACAGACAATCACGGCAATACCAAGATACATCAGTCCCTGCTGATAGGTCAGTGCTTCGGATTTGAACAGGAAGCCCGCGGCAACCGCCCCGGCATTCCCGCCCGCACCGACAATACCGGCAACCGAGCCAAGCGCCTTGCGGTTAACAAACGGAACAATCCCGAATGTCGCTCCTTCGGACATCTGCACGAAAAGCGAGAAGACCACCATCATCGACACCGCGATGACCAGCGCATCCATCATCGAAAACGCAACAAGCGCAACACCTTCAATGAACAGCGCCAGAAACAGGAATTTGACCCGCCCCGAAAGCCCGCCCTTGGCGGCAAACTTGTCGGAAAACACCCCGCCCAGCGTGCGGGCAAAGATGTTCATCAAACCAAACAGACCGGCAATCAGACCGGCGGTCTGAAGGCTAAGTTCAAACCGGTCAAAGAAATAGATCGCGGCGATGTTGTTGATCGTAAGCTCGACACCGAAACACGCCCCGTATACCAGAAACAGCGCCCAGACCCGGTAATCCTTGGCCGCGGCCAGCATGCCCTTGGTCGCACCGGCATGATCATCTTCCGGCGACAGAGCACCGCTTTTGCGCATATCGGCATAATTGCCATCCGGCGCATCGGTGGTGAAGAACCAGTAAAGTGCCGCAACCACCAGCATGATCACACCCGGAAAGACCATTGCCAGACGCCAGCCCATGGTTTCCGAAACACCAAAGCCAAGCACCATGGCAAGGATCAGCGGCATGACCATCTGTGTCACACCACCGCCAAGGTTACCCCAGCCCGCCGTGGTGGCGTTTGCCGTCCCAACGACGTTCGGCGCAAACATGGTCGAGGTATGATACTGCGTGATCACAAACGATGCCCCGATCGAGCCGATGGCAAGACGCGCCAGCAGGAATGTTTCATAGCTGTCGGCAAGCCCGATCAGCATGACCGGCAGGGAACCGATAACCAGCAACGCCGTATAGGTCTTGCGCGGGCCGATTTTATCGCAAAGCGGCCCGATCAGAAGACGGACCAGAACCGTGATCGCGACAGACGCGATGATGGTATTGCCGATTTCACCCTTGGTCAGGCCAAGATCGTCACGCACAAGCGGCATCAGCGGCGCAATACCGAACCAGCCAAAGAAACACAGGAAGAACGCAAGCCAGGTCAGGTGGAAAGTCCGCATCTGAACAGTCCTAAGACTGAAGAGATTAATGCGCGGAGCCTTGTTTTTGATTTCCATAACAATGAAGCCCTTCGTTTGGGTCACTCCGAACCGGTTTCCCGGTTGTCGCGACCGACGGTTATTTCCCCAAGGGCCGCACGCTTCATCAGATGGATTCCGCTGGCGGCCCGTCATTCGTTTCGACTGCGGCTGCGCCATCGTTGCGCGCCAAAATCAAACGTCTGATCGCCCGCCATTGGACGAAGAACTGTGAGTCACCCGTCATTGGGCCTGCTTCCGTCGAAGCGGCTCACACGAAACAAGTTGTGCAAACCGCGCGCCAATTTTTTCGCAACGCGGAAATTTTCAAATAATTCCCTGAAATTCAATACAATTTATCCACCGCAACTGCACAGACGGAAAACCCGCCATGTCTGGAAGCAGCATATTTGCACATTTTTTAATCTCATCATTTTGCGTGTGGTTATTTTTTAAACAATCACAGGTTTCGCGCAATTTTTGCTTATCCCGCAGGCATCAGAAATCTGTTTTAAAATCATTGCGTTGCAAGTTTTTCGGCGCAATCTGCAGTTCTGGCACGCAACTTGTATAGTAAGGGGCAAGAGCGCGGGCAAGGTCGCCTGCTGCCACGGCAGAAATGCCAAACCCCTATATAGAATCCAATGGCGGGTTCACCCGGATAACGACGTCCGTTGCGAGATTGCCTTTTTGACAGGCAGTGCGCACCGGGCGTTTTTTTTTGCCAATTCGCTTCCCGCGATCAGGAGCCAGAGACAAATGAACCACGTCCCTGCAGCACTTACCAAGAAACCCCGCCTTGTCGTCATCGGCAACGGCATGGCCGGCATGCGCACCGTCGAGGAAATCCTCGGTCGCGCCCCTGACAAATACGAAATCACCGTTTTCGGGGCCGAGCCACGCGTGAACTATAACCGCATCATGCTCTCCCCGCTTCTGTCGGGCGAAAAGGAATTCGACGATATCGTCATCAATACCGCCGAATGGTATCAGGAAAACCGCATCCATCTGTTTTCCGGCGATCCGGTGATTGAAATCGACCGCGCCCGCAAGGTCGTCATTTCCCAAAGCGGCACCGAAACCGTCTATGACCAGCTTCTGCTGGCCACCGGTTCCGACCCGATCATGATCCCGATCCCCGGTCACAAGCTTTCGGGCGTTGTCACCTTCCGCGATGTCGATGATGTCGATACCATGCTGAAAACTGCCGCCAATGGCGGCCCGGCTGTCGTGATCGGTGGCGGTCTTCTGGGCCTTGAGGCCGCTGTTGGCTTGCAGGCACGCGGCATGACGGTCACGGTCCTGCATCTGGCCGGTCACGTGATGGAACGCCAGCTTGATCCGTCGGCGGGTTATCTCCTTGCACAGGAACTGGGCCGTCGGGGCATCAATGTCATTACCGAGGCCGACACCGCCGAAATCGTCGGCACCGATTGCGTAACCGGCGTCCGGCTTAAAGACGGGCGCATGATCCCGGCTGATCTGGTGGTCATGGCTGTTGGCATCCGCCCCAACGGTCGCCTTGCCGCAGACGCGGGACTGACCGTCGAACGCGGCATTGTCGTTGACGATGTCATGACCACCAGTGATCCGGATATCTTTGCCGTTGGCGAATGCGTGCAGCATCGCGGCCAATGCTACGGCCTTGTTGCACCGCTGTTTGAAATGGCAAAATCCTGTGCCGATCATCTGGCCGAAATCGCAACCGATGGCTATGCCGGTTCGGTCACCTCGACCAAGCTGAAAGTCACCGGGGTTGATGTTTTTTCCACCGGTGATTTTTCCGGCGGCGGCGAAACCGAAGAAATCGTCTTCCGCGATGCCGGACGCGGCGTTTACAAACGCATCGTTCTGGAAGACGGCAGGATCAAGGGGGCCGTCCTTTATGGCGATACATCCGATGGCGGCTGGTATTTCCAGCTGATGAAAGATGCTCAGGACGTGACCGAGCTTCGCGATACCCTCGCCTTTGGTCAGGCCTTCGCCGGGGGATCCGCCGGAAACCCTCTTGATGCCGTTGCCGCCCTGCCAGACGACGCAGAGATTTGTGGCTGCAACGGCATTTGCAAGGGAACCATCGTTTCGGCCATCACCGAAAAGGGCCTGACAACGCTTGACGAAGTCAAAGGCCACACCAAGGCATCCGCATCCTGTGGTTCATGCAGCGGCCTTGTCGAAAACCTTCTGGCGGCAACGCTTGGCGGTGATTATCAGGCGGCTGCGGTCAAACCGATCTGCACCTGTACCGATCATGACCATGACAATGTCCGTCGCCTGATCAAGGCCAAGGAACTGAAATCCATGCCTGCCGTCATGCAGGAACTGGAATGGAAATCATCGGACGGCTGCCATGTCTGCCGTCCGGCGCTCAACTATTACCTGCTCGCCGCATGGCCGGGTGAATATGTCGATCATGGTGCGTCGCGCTTCATCAATGAACGCGTCCACGCCAACATTCAGAAAGACGGCACCTATTCGGTGGTGCCCCGCATGTGGGGTGGCCTGACCAACCCGCGCGAATTGCGCGCCATTGCCGATGTCGCCGACAAATTCAATATCCCGACCGTCAAGGTCACCGGCGGGCAGCGCATCGACCTTCTGGGTGTAAAAAAGGAAGACCTGCCCGCTGTCTGGGCCGATCTGAATGCGGCCGGGATGGTTTCGGGTCATGCCTATGGCAAGTCCCTTCGCACGGTCAAAAGCTGTGTCGGGCAGGAATGGTGCCGCTTTGGCACCCAAATGTCGATGAGCATGGCGGTCGACCTTGAAAAAATGACCTGGGGCTCCTGGATGCCCCACAAGTTCAAGATGGCGGTATCAGGTTGCCCGCGCAACTGTGCCGAAGCCACGATCAAGGATTTCGGCATTGTCGCAACCGATGGCGGCTGGGACCTGCATGTGGGTGGCAATGGCGGCATTCATGTCCGCGCGACCGAACTTCTGTGCAAGGTCACAACCGATCAGGAAGTAAAGGAATATTGCGGCGCCTTCATCCAGCTTTACCGCGAAGAAGCCCGCTATCTGGAACGCACCGCCCCCTGGATCGAACGTGTCGGCCTGAAACACGTTCAGGAACGCGTTGTCGATGATGCCGAAAATCGCGCCGCCCTGTTTGAACGTTTCATCGAAAGCCAGAAAACGGCGCAGGTCGATCCGTGGGCCGAACGCGCCAGCCAGGGCGTGGATGCGCACGAATTCAAATCCCTTTCCCTGATCGCAGCGGAGTAACGGCAATGACGGATATCGTAAACTGGGTAAATGTCGGACCGGTCGCCAATATCCCGCTTCAGGGGGCCCGTACCTTCCAGACCGAAACCGATCGCATCGCGATTTTCAGAACCCTTGATGATCACGTCTATGCCCTTCTGGACCGCTGCCCGCACAAGGACGGGCCGCTGGCACAGGGGATCGTGCATGGCCATTTTGTCACCTGTCCGCTGCATAACATGGTCTTTTCGCTTGAAACCGGCGCGGCACAGGGCCCCGATGACGGCTGTGCGGCCAAGGTGGAACTGCGCGTCATTGACGGCACGGTTCATATCGGCCTGACGGCGGAACAAATCGGTCTGCGCCATGCGGGGTGAGGTTAAAACCACCTGTCCTTATTGCGGCGTTGGCTGCGGCCTGATCGTCTCCCCCACCAGGGACGGCTGGGCGGTCGGGGGCGACCCCGATCACCCGGCCAACCGGGGACGGCTATGCTCAAAGGGTGCCGCCCTGATCGATACGATCACCGCCGAGATGAAGCGCGATTTCCGCCTGCTGAAACCCGAAATCTATGGCAAAATCGTCGATTGGCCAACCGCAACACAGGAAACCGCGGATCGCCTGCGCGCAACCATCCAGAAACACGGCCCGAAATCAGTGGCATTCTATGTTTCCGGTCAGTTATTGACCGAGGACTATTATATCGCCAACAAGCTGATCAAGGGCTTCATCGGGTCACCGCATATCGATACCAATTCCCGGCTTTGCATGGCATCGACCGTGGTCGGGCATAAACGTGCCTTTGGTGCCGATGTTGTACCGGGATGCTACGAAGACCTGGAAATTGCCGATCTGGTCGTCCTGACCGGATCGAACCTGGCATGGTGCCATCCGGTCCTGAACCAGCGTTTGCGCGCAGCCAGGGAAAAGCACGGCACCAAGATCGTCGTGATCGACCCGCGCAAAACCGCAAGCTGCGACATCGCCGATCTGCACCTGCCAATCAAACCGGGCAGCGACGTTGCCCTGTTTAACGGCCTGCTGGCATGGCTTGACCAGAACGGTCATTGCGACCTTAAATATGTCGCCCGTCACGTCAAGGGCTATGAAGCAGCCGTCGCCGAGGCACGCGCGGACTGCCCCGATATCGAGAGTACAGCAAAAAAATGCGGCCTCGATTATCCCTCCGAGATCAGTGAGTACGCCGATCATGACGGCTCGGGTCTGGGGAAACTGGAAACGTTCTTTAACTGGTTTGCCGCCTTTGACCGCACGGTCACCGTGTTTTCACAAGGTGTCAACCAGTCCAGCAGCGGCTCTGACAAGGTCAATGCGATCATCAATACCCATCTGGCAACCGGGCGGGTCGGCAAACCGGGATCAAGCCCGTTTTCCGTCACCGGCCAGCCAAACGCCATGGGCGGGCGCGAGGTTGGCGGCCTTGCCAACCAGCTTGCCGCCCACATGGACCCGAACGATGTTAACGACGTTGATCGGGTCCGCCGCTTCTGGAAATCCGATATTCTGGAACCGGGCGAGGGATACAAGGCGGTTGATATGTTCCGCGCCATCGAACGTGGTGAAATCAAGGCCGTCTGGATCATGGCAACAAACCCCGCTGTCAGCCTGCCCGATGCGGACCGCGTCCGTCTTGCCCTGTCGCGTTGCCCGCTTGTCATCGTGTCCGACACGGTGAACGATACTGACACGCTGCGCTATGCCCATATCAAGCTACCCGCCGCCGGTTGGGGCGAAAAATCCGGCACGGTCACCAACTCCGAACGCCGCATTTCCCGCCAACGCCCGTTCCGCGAATTGCAGGGTGACGCCAAACCCGACTGGTGGATAATGACGCAGGTCGCACGCGCCATGGGCTATGGCAAGGCGTTCAAATACCGCGATCCTGCCGACATTTTCGCCGAACACGCCGCCCTGTCGGAATTTGAAAATGACGGGATGCGCGCCTTTGACATCGGCAAATGGCACAAGGCAAAAAAATCGACCTATGACGCCATGGAACCCTTCCAATGGCCCGCATCGCGCAAACATCAGCCCGCAGGCGGGGCCGAACGTCTTTACGGCAATGGCATTTTCACCACCTCAAACGGGCGGGCCCGTATGCTGGCGGTCGCGCATAAACTGCCCATGTCGCAACCGGGCAAGGAATTCCCGCTGATCGCCAATAGCGGCCGCTACCGCGATCAATGGCACACCATGACCCGTACGGGCACCGCTGCGCGCCTTTCGGCCCATCGGCCCGAACCGTTACTCGAAGTCAACATCCTTGATGCCAGGCGTTACAAGCTGACCGATGGCGGCATTGCCAGAATCAAAAGCAAACGCGGCACCGCCCTGATGCGCGTATCCGTATCAGACGCGCAGACGCCCGGCGAAGTCTTCATGCCGATGCACTGGAACGATGTTTATTCATCGGCGGGCGGTATCGGGCGTTTGCCAACCGCCCATGTTGATCCCTTTTCCGGGCAACCGGAAACCAAACATATCCCGGTTTCCATAGAACCGTTTGAACCGCTGTGGCAGGGATTGCTGTTTTCCAACACGCCGGTTGATCTTTCAAACCTGCCCTATTGGGTGGCGGCAACTGGCCCCGGCTGCATGATCTACGAAATCGCCGGCGACAGGCCCTGCCTGTTCAAATCCATGTTGCCAATGGCGGCCAACAATATTGGTAATGAAAACGCCATCGAACACATCATTGAATATAACGACGGCAAAAAAGGCGTTCATCGCTATGCCCGCCTGAATGGCGACCGCATCACGGGTGCGCTTTTTGTCGGCCCGGATCGCCCCGCCCTTGGCCGGGACTGGATATCGGCACTGCTTGGCAATGATGCGATCAGCGGGCCGGAACGCAATGCGCTTCTGGCGGGCCGCATGCCCGATGCGGGTGCCATCAATGACCGGCTGATCTGTTCGTGCTTCTCGGTCGGGCTGGCCGCCATCACGCGCGCCATCCATGATCAGAATGCGGTCAGCACCGCCGATATCGGCCGCCTGTTGCAAGCCGGAACCGGATGCGGCTCCTGCCTGCCGGAACTCAAGGAGATTCTTGATGACGCATTACCGCGCGCCGCAGAATAAGCAGCAGTATAAAACGGCCAAACCCGAAAACCTGTATGGCCTTGAAACGGAAAACCGGGAAACCTTCCCCTTCTTTCCGGCCTTCGTCCATGTCACCGGCAAAAAGGTCGTCGTACTGGGCGGGGGCGAGGTCGCGGCGGGCAAACTCCGCCTGTTGCTGCGCAGTCAGGCCGACATTACCGTCATCGCCCCGGAACTGTGCACCGACATCGCAACGATGGTCAATACCGGCGCGATCCGCTGGGAACCCGCCCCGTTTGTCGATACCATGCTAAACGGTGCGGTGATGATCTTTGACGCCGCCGATGACATGCAATTGACCCGCCGGGTCAAGGTCGCGGCCAAACGGCGCAACATCCTTTTGAATGTCGTCGACAAGACCGAACATTGCGATTTCATCGTGCCGGCAATCCTTGACCGGGCACCGGTGATGGTCACGATCTCGACCGGCGGCTGCGCCCCGGCACTGGCGCGCATCATCCGCCAACGGCTTGAAACCACCCTGCCCGCCTCGATGTCACAACTGGCAAGCCTCGCCCGTAGCGCACGCCGTCGCGTTGCCGCCCACCTGCCCGACAATGTCGCAAGACAACGGTTCTGGACGCGTTTTTTCCAGAACGGATTGCAGGATACCCACCTGAGCCAAAGCACCCCGCAGGACCTTGACGCCGCCCTGACCCGCTTCGTCCCCCAAGGCAGTTCCGCCACCGTCCCGGGTGGCCAGATCCTGCATGCCGATGTTGCGGCCGACAATGCCTTCGACCTCGCCCATGGCATTGCGCGCGCGATTGAAACATCCGACATCATCTTCCACATGCCTGGCATCGCACCTGACATCCTGGGCCTCGCCCGCCGCGACGCCACCGTGATCGAACTTGAAAGCATCGGCGATGATGGAAACATCGATAACGACGCCCGCGAACGCCTGAAACACCAGGCCGCCTTTTTCGCCCGGCAAGGCAGCAATATCACCTGTCTGTATCGAAACTAACGCATTAAAAACCGCGCCAGCCCATCCATTGCCCTGTGAATGCGGTCTTCCGATACCGCATAACAGGCTCGGATATGACCGGCACCCTCTGGCCCAAATGCCTCGCCGGGCGCAAGGCCGATGCCCTCGGACAGCAAAAGCGTCTTGGCAAAGGTCAACGTATCCTCAACCCCATCAACCCGGAAAAACGCATAAAACGCGCCTTCTGCTTCAGGCAGGTGGATGCGGTTCATGTCGCGTAACCGTTCGGTGATTGCCGCGCGCGCACGGCTGTATCTGGCACGCGAACTCGCAACGAAATCCTCGCCCTGCTCAAGCGCCGCAATGCCCGCCTGCTGAACAAACCCCGCCGGGCAGGACACGTTGAATTCCATCATCTTTTCAAGCTCGCCCCCAACCCCCTTGGGTGCTGTGATCCAGCCCAGACGCCAGCCCGTCATCGCCCAGCTTTTGGAAAAGCTGTTGATCACCATGATCCGCGTATCGTCGCTGACATAAGGCACAAATGACGGTGCCACGTCCGATCCGTCATAGATCAGGCGCGCATAAACCTCATCCGCAATCAGCCAGATACCCCGTTCGGTGGCAAATTCGACCAGCTTTTTCTGGTCCTCCGCGGGCATCACCCAGCCGGTCGGATTATTCGGCGAATTGATCAGAATGGCGCGCGTATCGGGCGCACAGGCGGCAATGAATTCATCGATATCAAGCTGCCAGCCATCAATCCCGGCGTGCAACGGCACCGTTGTCACCTGCGCACCCAGAACCTTCGGCATCGCAATGATGTTGGGCCAGATCGGCGCCGTGGTCACCATCCTGTCCCCTGCCGTCAGGATCGACTGCATCGCAATCATCAGGGCATTTAACCCCGATACCGTCACGGTCATGTTTTCACGGTCCAGCGACGTGCCATAAAGACGATCGGCATAAACCGCCAGCGCATCGCGAAGCGGCGTGATACCCCGGTTGGGTTGATAGAACGTGTCACCGGCTTCAAGGGCCGCAATCGCCGCCTTGCGGATGAATTCCGGGGTCGGCTGATCGGGTTCGCCAAACCACAGCGGCACGATATTTCCCCGCCCCATTCCCAGATGGGCAACTTCGCGGATCAGCGACGCCCCGATATCGCGGACATCCTTGCGGATACCGTCTACCGCAAAGGAAGAAGTCGGGATAACGTTCGAAACGGACATATGGAGCGCCCCGATAAAATTGAATTGCCATACAAACAACAGCCAATCCCGTTTTCAACGCCCCGTCAATCGGACAATTTCAAACCGGTATCATCACGCGTGCATGATTTCCCAACAGACCGTGATAGGATTATGATGTGTCTGCAATGACTTAACCGGAAACCAGAATGTTTGATGCCCGTCTGCGCCCGCTGATCGACAAGCCGCTCAATGCCGTCGCCCGCCAGCTATCGGGAAGCGGCATCACGCCCAACATGGTGACTGGCCTTGGTTTTGTCTTTGGTCTCCTGGCCGCCGCCGCACTCGCCTTCCGGCTCGATCATATCGCCCTTGGCCTGATTTTGCTCAGCCGCATCATGGATGGTCTGGACGGGGCCGTTGCCCGCCATACCCAGCCGCGATCCCGTCACGCCGGATCAAAGTCGCAGGAAAGCGACCTTGGCGGTTATTACGATATTGTCGCCGATTTCCTGTTTTATTCGGGTATCATTCTGGCCTTTGCCATCGGACGACCCGAACACGCCCTGATGGCGGCATTCCTGATTTTCTGTTTTGTCGGCACCGGATCAAGTTTTCTGGCCTATGCGATCATCGCGGCCAAAACCGGGCGCAACCATGAAAAACAGGGCAAAAAAAGCTTCTATTACCTGACCGGCATTACCGAAGGCAGCGAAACCATCTTTGTCCTTGTGCTGATATGCGTTTTCCCGCAATGGTTTAATCATATCGCGGCTATTTTTGGCGCGTTATGCGTCCTGACAACAATCGGCCGGGTGATGCAGGCCCGCCGGGATTTCGGATAAGGTCAATGTCCCGCTTTCGCGAAGCTTGAAGTCGCGATCTGCGCGCGCCATATCGAAATCTCTGACGACGAAACAGAAAACACCTTTTTAACCGGTTCGGCACAACATGAAAAAGCAACAAGAACACGCTTCGAAACCGGCAAATGGCACCCGATTTTCCGCCCGTTTTTGCACCATCGCCGCCGCGGCCATGATGCTGTTTGGCTGCGATGACAGCGGCCCGATCAAAATCGGTTTCATCGCCGGTATTTCCGGTGACGGTGCCGATACCGGGATCGCGGCCCTTCACGCGATGGAACTTGCCGCCCAGCAGGTCAACGAAAAAGGCGGCATTCATGGCCGGTCGCTTGAAATCATTGCCCGCGATGATCAGAAAAATCCGGAAACCGCACAGGCCGCAGTCCGCGAATTCAAGGAACTTGGCGTCACCGCGATCATCGGCCCGATCATCAGCTCGATCGGCATGGCGATGCTGCCGGTGATCAACGAACTTGATATCGTGGCCATATCGCCCACCGCCTCGGCTGCGGAATTCACCGGTCTTCGCGATAACTTTTTCCGGATGAATTCGACAACGCGTGAAAATGCCGATGCCTATGCCAGACGCAATATCGACAAGGGGCGCATGCGTATCTCGCTTGCGCTGGACGGTGAAAACGAAGCTTTCACCGAAAGCTGGTATCGTGAATTCCTGCTGACCTTTGACAAGCTTGGCGGGCGGGTTGTCTCGAAAGTCTGGTTCAACACCGCCGATACCACCAAACAGGATGTCGCACGGCAATTACGCGCCGATAGTCCCGATGCGATCATCTTTATTGCCAATGGTGTCGATAGCGCCGAACTGGCAAAGGAAATCCGCAAAATTGATCGTGACATCCCGCTTTCGACCGCCGAATGGGCCGGAACGGAACAATTGATCACCTTCGGCGGGGATGCCGTCGAAGGCATGGAACTGCTGCAAACCTATGATCGTTACGCCACCAACCCGCACTATCAGAAATTTGTCGCCGATTACCGGAATAAGTTCAACGAACAGCCCGGCTATACCAGTGTCCTGGCCTATGATGCGATGACCGTTTTGGTCGCAGCCCTTGAAACCCGTGCCCCCGATCAACCGCTTTCGGATGCGCTTGTGACCCTGCCACCGCAACAGGGCCTGCATCAGGAATTGATGTTTGACCAATTCGGTGACGGCAAACGCGATGCCTATTTCGTAAAAATCAAAAACGGGCAGTTCATTCTGGAATAAAAAAACCCCGACGGATCGGGGCTTTTGCTGGTCTGGATTGACAAATCAATGATCTGATTCTTCGACAAAATTCTCAGAAAGGCCAGTATCGTATTCCATGCCCTCACGGGTCAGGACGATGCTGGCCGGATAACCTTCGCGCGCCAGTCCCTTGCGGGCCAAAGCCACCCAGACCGCCGGATTGGCAAAGCCGCTGGCGTCGCGCGCGGCAACCACGAATTTCCCGACATGAACATGATCCCCATGCGCATGCGGAATACGCAAAAGGGTCGCATCACCCGTGGCTTCGTCAATCGATCCCGAATTCGGATCCTTGGCGATAATCTGCGCCAGCACAAGCGTGCGCAGCTGCAGGTTATTGAGCTTCAGCGGATTTTTGCGTTGTACCGGCATGATGTCGTCCTGATGGTTTGAAACTGTTGGCCCAGATATCTGCGACTGCGCGCAAATATTCAAGCCCTGATTTGTTTATCACACGCCCCCTGCCAGCATTTTGCGCAATTTCCGGTCACGCTTTAAATGCCATTCGCGGCTCATCGCCTCGCCAAAGGTGCGGAACCGTTCGACATAAACAAGCTCCCATTGCCGCCCGCGTGTCGTCTTGGCTCCCTTGCCGCTGTTATGCGTCGCAAGCCGGGCCTCGACATCGGTTGACCAGCCAACATAGGTACGCGGGCGGGGCATATCCCGCTCGCGCAACACATAGACAAAGGTGAATGACGCCATGCTAGCACCACCCTTTGCGCCGGGCATTTGGTGATATGCTGGATTTCGTTGCAGGACGTGTCGAAAATGCCGGTTTGTGAGAACCGGCGCGCAGCGTACTCAAGGTACGTGAGCACCGGAAGCGCAGCAAATGGGCATTTGCAGACCGCCCTGTGACGAAAGACGACATATCAGCCCATGGTCGAGTTGAAGGCACCACCATCTAGCAGAATGTTTTGACCAACCATAAACTTTGCATGCTCGCTGCACATGAAGGCACAGGTCGCCCCGAAATCAATCGGGTCACCAAAACGCCCGGTCGGCAGACCCGCCTGCGTTTTGGTACGCGCCTCTTCAAGGCTGATATTCTCGTTCTTCGCCCGATTGGTCATCAATGCATTGATGCGATCCGTATCATGTTGGCCCGGCAACAGGTTGTTCATAATCACGCCATCCTTGGCCACCTGGCGCGCGGTTCCAGCCACAAAACCGGTAAGGCCTGCGCGTGCGGCATTCGAAAGGCCCAGATGCGGGATCGGCGATTTGACCGAACCCGATGTAATATTGACGATCCGGCCCCATTTGCGCGAAATCATGCCCGGCAAAACCGCCGTCGCCAACAGGATCGGGGTGAGCATGTTGGACTGAACCGCCGCCTCCCATTCCTTCTGTCCCCAATCGGACCAGATACCGGGCGGCGGGCCACCGGCATTATTGACCAGAATATCGGGCATGCCTTCGGCCGCCAGAACCTTGTTGCGGCCCTCTTCGGTGGTGATGTCACACGCAACCGTCGTGACTTTCACCCCATATGTATCGCGGATATATTCCGCCGTTTCCTTTAACGGCCCTTCGGAGCGCGCATTCAGCGTCAGATCAACACCCGCCTCGGCCAGTTTGATCGCGCAACCACGCCCAAGTCCCTTTGATGACGCGCAGACAATCGCCTTGCGGCCCTTGATTCCCAGATCCAATGGATCCTCCCGTTCTGGAGTTCTTGCAATGGCAGGAATTTAGACCGCGCGCCTTCAAGGGTCAAACGCACTTCCACAATTTGGAATGATTTAAAAACCGAATATTCCAAAACACACGAGCAATGCGCACAATCATTGTGTTCTGCTGCTTGGGAAAGGAAGCATTTTGTAACGTATCGGACGTTTCCGAGCCACAAAGTGCTGTCTTCTGTTGCAGGCTATTGGTTTGTATCTTACCGTATAGGTAATAAACAGGCAGCCTGAATCAAAGGCTTAGATCGTCTCGGTTGCTTGCTAGGGACACAGCATAGCGCATGGTATTGCATTCGAAATTCACAGTAATTCGGTCAAAAGATTTGGCTGAGCTACAGGAATTCGTTTCTGATTTTTCTTCACCACTGCGACTCAGGATCAATCGAAAAGGGGACGAGATTGATGCCGATATGGCGCTTGCCATGATCGGGAACCAACCGTTTTTGCATGGAACGTTCGGGACTGCACGTGTCGACTGGCAGTCTGCCGGGGAAGGCAGCGATACAATGATGCTGTTTGTCCCGACCGATGGTTGGGGCGAAATCACCCACCTTGGCCGCACGTGGGATCTGACACCCAACCAAGGCATGATGCGCGACCTAAGTATCGAGACAACAGCCTATCAGGAACAGTTTCATTCCTATGTCCTGCCGATCTCTAAAACCCGGATCAGGGAACATGCAAGAAACCTTGGTGGGGAGCTTATGGGACTTTACCCGATAGAATTTGATCCGGTTGCCAATCTTACGACCTCCGGTGGGCAAATGATCCGGCACTATATGCAATTTCTGGCAAGTTCCCTTAATCACGGGCTGATGGATAAGCCAAATAAATTAGTGACTTCACAGGCCTGCGATCTTTTGCTGACACATATACTGACCCAACTGAAAAGCAATGTGCAGGATATCCTCACCGGTCAGGAAGTTTCGCGTGTCGTTCCTCGCCATGTCAAGCGCGCTCAGGACTATATCCATGCGAACCCGTCTGAAACTCTTGACATGGTGTCATTGTCAGAAACTGCCGAGTGCAGTTACCGCACTTTGCAACGCGGCTTCATTGATGCCTTTGGGCTGACGCCGCGACAGTATATTCGCAAGGTTCGTCTACAGCTTGTTCGCAATGATCTGATGTCAACTGACGTCACGGACCCAGTTGCGACCATCGCCCGGCGATGGGGCTTTGGCCATATGGGACGTTTCGCACAGGAATATATACAAGAATTTGGCGAACGTCCGACCAAAACAGCACGCAAAGCGTAGGCCAAAATATCCGATTTCGGACACCACTATCCACTTCACGACAAAAAGTAATCGTCGCAGAAATCCGCGATTGTTTGACGCGTGGTTGTTACCTACACCACGTGGTAACAGGTGCTGGGAAAACAGCGCAAAAACAATTCAACAGGATGTCGGACAAGCTTTGTCATTTTCTGAAAGGCTTCTGCAAGGTCACCCCATGAAGATCGCTTATATACGCCCCCGGTTTTCCGCGTGGCTGGTGCTGATGGCACTTGCCTGTCCAATGGAAGAGGCCAAGGCAGAAGAAGGCGACACCCCCAAATGGGGACCGCATCTTGACCTTGAAGGCAAGGCAGGCACAAACCGTAATCTGGGTGAAGTCGATCTTTTCATGCCGCTTCTTCAGAATGAAGATACGCTGTTCTTTACTAATTTACGTACGCGCATGGATGATGGCAGCAGTGTTGAAGGCAATTTTGGCGTTGGACTACGCCATATGCTTGGCAGTGGCTGGAATGTTGGCGGCATTGCTTATTTTGACCGGCGCAAAAGCGAATGGGATAATTATTACAATCAGATCACGCTGGGGCTTGAGGCCCTGTCCACCGATTGGGATTTTCGTAGCAACGCCTATATCCCGCAGGGAAGCCGTGTTCGCAATGTTGACGCCTTGAACGAGGCCAATCTGTCGGGCACCACCATCAGCTTCCGCGGCGGCGAAGAACGCAGCATGGCGGGCTTTGATGGCGAAATTGGCTGGCGTCTGCCGGTCTATGAACCAGAAGAACCCCGGCAAATCCGATTGTTTGCCGGTGGATATCATTTCTTTGCCGATAAAGTCGAGGACATAACCGGCCCACGACTGCGGGCTGAAATGGCATTCGACGAGGTCCCCTGGCTTTGGAACGGATCGCGCTTTTCCATAGGCGGCGAATGGCAACATGACAAACCGCGTGGCTCACAGGGATTTGTTACAGCACGTCTGCGCATTCCGCTGCAATTCTTTGGCGCAGGCCGCAAGCGCCTGACACCGATGGAACGGCGCATGACTGATCCGGTGGTCCGTGACATTGATATTGTCAGCCAAGCTGGCGCCTTCGGCCCGGTTGAAACCGCCACAGAAACAGCCGATGGCCAAACTTTGACGGTTATCAACGCCTCATCGGTGGTCGATACAGATGATTTCAATATTGACCTGGGCACAGCAGGGGCCAATACGGTTATCATTGACGGAACAATTGATGTAGATAAGCAGGTAAATATGGTTGCCGGTCAAACTCTTGTCGGGTCTGGCAATATCACTGTTAGATCCCCTTCCGGTCGGGAAGCGGTCCTGACCATCTCTGGCGGCAAAATCGCGGCGACGAACCAAAATAACGCCTATACACTGCTGATGAGAAATAATACCAAACTGATCGGAATGACCGTCAGCAATTCGAATAATGGGACTGGCACGTTTGCCGTTCGCGCTGACAACACAACCGGTGTCACAATCGAAAACAGCACACTTACGTCCTTTGATGGGACAACGAGTAGCGTTGCCATCGCAGCCAGTGGCTCAACCAATCTGGTCGTTCGTAACAACACGTTATCGGCATCATCCAATACCGCCACTACGAACGGAATTGTTGTTGGAAACGCCACCAATGCGACCATTGCCAACAACAGGTTTTCACTTTCAACCACCGGCACCAAAAGAGTTATTACCGGTAACGGAACAATAATTTTCAACGTCGCATCAACCGGGAACACGACCAATGATGGTAGCTGTTTCTTTGCTGCGCCACCGACACGTTCTGTAGGCTTTAGCACCATCAATTGCCCGTAGAATAAACGGCGAGTTGACAGCAAAGACCTCAGCCAAACACCGCATCATGCGCCGTAACATAGGCAATAGCGGCCTTGGACACATCGCTTGCCGTCATGCCGGATTTATAGATGCCTGACCCAAGGCCAAAGCCGTCACAGCCTGCCTTGGCATAGACGCTAAAATCATCCGGCCCGACCCCGCCAACCGCATAGACCGGCATGTCTTTTGGCAATACGGCACGCATTGCCTTGATGCCCTCCGCACCGATGATGCTGGCCGGAAAGATTTTAAGCCCGCTTGCACCGGCCCTGATCGCGGCAAAACATTCGCTCGGTGTCAGAACACCGGGCCACGATCCAAGGCCCAATTCCTTGGTTCTGGCGATCACCTCGATATCGCAATTGGGCGATACGATGAATTCGCCCTTGGCCGCCTTGACCTGTTCGGCGTCTTCGGGTGTTAAAACCGTCCCCGCCCCGATCAATGCCGCCGCGCCAACTTCATCCTTCATCGCCGCAATGCTTTTAAGCGGTTCGGGGGAATTGAGCGGCACCTCGATCATGGTGATTCCGGCATCGACAAGCGCACGCGCCATCCCGGCCGCTTCATCGGGTTTCACCCCGCGCAGGATGGCAATCAGCTTGCGATGGGAAACCGGTTCCACCGCGTCCGTAATCTGTGAATTTACCGAAGTCGGATATGCCATGTTACACCTGCGAAACCTTGAAAAACAAAATACTGTTATGCATTGCGGATGGCCTGATGCGCCGCCGCAAGACCGGCAATCGTGATCGCCTGCCCATCAACGGCATGCGCATCAAACCCATGCACCGCCAACGCCTTGCGATACAAACCGGCAAGCTTGCCATCCCCGATCAGGGCAATCTGCGCATTTCCGTCCAGCGCGCCAACGACATCGGCAATTTCCGAACCGATCACAGCCCCGGAAAGAACCGCGGCACCCGCAACATTTGCGGCATTCGCATTGCCAACCAGCCCGCCTGCACGCACCGTAAACAGCTTGTGCAGGAAACCGGTCGGTGCATCGGATGCATCGCGTATCGCGGCCTCGAAAGTGGCATCATCCCATCGATCATCCATTGAATGGCGCAGGATCGATTGCCCGGAAAGCAGGGCAAAAACCTCGCCACTCATATAGGTTTTAAATCCAAGGATCGCTCCGCCCGAAACCCGCGCCCATTTCGAATGGGTGCCCGGCAAACAGACCCAGCCATCAAATCCCGGCTGCGAGGCCATAAACCCGACAAGCTGGGTTTCCTCGCCCCGCATCACATCGGGATCATCGACCTGCTTAAGCCCCGGCAAAATCGCAACATCAATCCTTTGATCGGAAAGGACCGGGCGTACCGCGCCGGATGCCAATTCATCCGGGCGCACCGGCACCGAACAATACGGCGCTTCAAGCCACCCCTGCTTTGCCCCGGCCATGCCGCAAATCACAACCCGCATCCGATCAGATACCCCGGATGGCAACCACCGACCAATCAGATCGATCAGAACGCCCTCAAACCCAAGTGCCGCATCCGCCGCAATCGCATTCATGCCAAGCCGGCTTGAGACCTGATCAAGGATATTGGCACGATCATCCATCGCCCATGCCCGAACGTTGGATGTTCCCCAATCCACGGCAATCCATGCGGCGGAAGATTTAAGTTCCGATTGTGACACGGCCACCCTGCCCTCAAACGTTATGATTTGTTTGAATTCCTCATACTATTTGCAACAGGGCCGGTCAATCTGCGTCTGCACAGATGATCGGCTGAATGGCGGGATCATTGCACCCGATCATTGCACCCAATCACTGCGCCAGATCACTGAGCAAGAAGCTCCTGATGCGACCGCCAGTTTTGCGCTTCGATAAACACCTTCGCGACACCGGGAATGGTGGATCGGATATCGGCTTCGACCTGGGAAACGGTCGCCTCTATCTGGTTCGAACTGATATTGTCCTGAAAATCGACACTGATGCACACCATAAGGCTTTGCGGACCTTGATGCAGTGTAATGATTTCATTGGCGCGCTTGATCCCGGGAATGGCATTCACCATTGCAGTGATCTTTGACCGGGTTTCGGCCGTGGCACTTTCACCGATCAGCAATCCCTTGCATTCCACCGCAAGGAAGAACGCCGTAACCGCCAGAATGACGCCAATCGCAACCGATGCAATCCCGTCCAGAAGCGGCATATCAAGAACATACGCCGCCGATATCCCGAAAAAGGCAACGATCAGGCCAAGCATGGCCGCACTGTCTTCAAACAGGATGACGATCACGGTCGGATCTTTGGTATCGTGAATGGCCTTCAAAACTGGCGTATCGGGATGTTGCGTGACAAAGGCCCGGTAGGCTGTCCGGAACGCCACCCCTTCCAGCAGCATGGCAACCACAAGGATCGACAGCACGACATGATAGGTCATGACATCGAACCCGCCGATGCTGGCAACCATATGAATATCAAGCGCATGGGGATGAATGATCTTGTCCACCCCTTCCCAGATCGAAACCCCCGCCCCAAGGCCAAAAATCATCACCGCCACCAGAAACGACCAGAAATAGGTTTCCTTGCCATAACCAAGCGGATGCTGCTTGTCGGGTTGCTTGTTTGACAGCCGGATACCAAGCAGAAGCAATCCCTGATTTCCGGTATCAACCAGCGAATGGATCCCTTCTGACATCATCGCGGCAGACCCGGTAACCGCCGCCCCGCCAAACTTGGCAACGGCGATCAAAAGATTGGCGGCAGCAGCCATATAAATGGCGCCTTTGGAAGAATGAGACATGATATGGTGGCTTCCGGGTTTTGTGGTTGTCAGGGTCAGGACCAGGGACTGGAAAGATTGTTGATCGGCCGATCTTCTTTGATCAGAAAATCCAGATTGCGCAACAGTCTAACCTGTTTTCACGAAATGTCATTGCTGGCAATGATATACGGGTTCACGCAAGAGACAGGCTGCTTTGAAACGCGGATACGATTTCGATGCCTCCCGCCGCAGAAGACCCGCTACAGAAGCAATCATCCTGCCATTTCTGCCCGTCGATGAAATTGAAAAATCCCTGTTTTCAATGGATAACAGCCTATCATGGCGATCTGACACCCAATGTTACACTCTTGCGTCGCAATTTTACTGTGTGATTGCCTCAAGGTTCCTGCCACCTGCCGTCCAATTCGCAATAGATTTTCAAATCTTTTTAATCGCCTGTTGTTCATCAAGGGCGAATGAAGAGCAGGTTACCTGCCGCATGAAAAGAGGGAGACTTTGGGTGCAATTGACAGCACGCGCCGCATACAAGACAGGCATCCCGTTTGCGGGCGCTTGTTTTTCAAGTATCTGCCCCCCTGTTGTGACCAACCGGGCAAGGGCCGAACTGCGCCACCGGGAAGCATTTCCATGTGCTTTTGCCTTGCCTGTTCGTTGCCGTGACAAACACCTGAAACCGGCCAATGATGTCGTCCGAAGACGGAAAATCACTGCTTCCTGTTTCCTTGCACCCAAGACAGGTCCATCATTCAATTATTCCGCAAGGACCGACAAAGTCCTTCTCCCGTGACACCCTCATAAGTTGAGGTACCGATCATGCGTTTTTCTTCTGACATACAAGAACTCGTGTCGCGCCGCGAGAAAGGCAAAAGCCTTGAAGCGCCATTTTACAATGCCCCGGAAATCCTTGATCTGGATATAGAGGTCATTTTCAACCGGCACTGGATTTTCGTCGCGGTCGAGCCGGAACTGCCCGAACCGGGTGACTGCATCACGGTCGAGGTTGGCCGCGCATCGATCCTGCTTTTGCGCGGCGACGATATGGAAATCCGCGCGTTTCACAATGTATGTCGCCACCGTGGGGCAAAGCTGATCGACGAACGCGCCACGACAATCGGCAATATCGTGTGCCGCTATCACGGCTGGACCTATAACGAAGACGGCGATCTGATCCTGGCCGAACATATGGGGGCGGGCTTTGATAAAAGCTGTCACGGGCTTAAAGCCGTCCATATCCGTTCCATCGCCGGACTGATTTTCATCTGCCTTGCCGATGAAGCCCCCAAAGACATCGACGATATGGCCCGCGTGATGACGCCCTATATCGCACCGCACGACATCGCCAATTGCAAGGTTGCCTTCACCTCTGACCTGATCGAGGAAGGCAACTGGAAGCTGACGATGGAAAACAACCGCGAATGCTATCACTGCGAAGCCAACCATCCGCAACTGACCGTGCCGCTATCCGAATTCGGCTTTGGCTTTTCCCCCGATGAAATGGACGAACGCCGGTCCGAAGACGTCAAAAAATATACCAGCGCGATTGAAAACGAGCATAAACGCTGGGAATCCTGTGGCCTGCCATCGGCAGAAGAAGATCATCTTTCGGATATCACCGGCTTTCGCACCATGCGCCTGCCGCTGATGTGGGAAGGAGAATCCCACACCCTTGACACCAAGGTCGCCTCGAAAAAGCTGCTGGGCAAATTCACCGATCCGAAGCTGGGCGGGCTCAGCTTCTGGACGCATCCGAATTCCTGGCACCATTTCATGAGCGACCATATCGTCACCTTCTCGGTCCTGCCGCTATCAGCCGACCGCACGCTGGTGCGCACCACATGGCTTGTCCATAAGGACGCCATCGAAGGCGAAGATTACAATCTCGATAACCTGACCCAGGTCTGGAAAATGACCAACCAGCAGGACGCCGATCTTGTCCGTATTGCCCAGCTTGGCAGTGAACAGCCATCCTACGAGCCCGGCCCCTATTCACGCTTTACCGAACCGCATGTCGAAGCATTCTGTGACTGGTATATCGCCCGGATGAATCAACATCTGGCCAAAGACAAATCCGGGGCGGCCACCAAATGATGACCCAGACCAATCCACCGGCCCCCGGGCAAGCCGCCCCGTCCGGGGACGATGAAAACTTTACCGAGGCCACCCGCATCCCGCTTTGGGACCCGGAAAATGATGACGTTCTGGTCTGTCGGCAGGTGCGGCAGGAAACCCACGACGTAAAAACATTCGTCTTTTCGGCCCGCGAACCCCGCGCATTCCGCTTCTATCCGGGCCAATACATGACGTTTGAACTGCCCGTCGAAGGCATGGTCACGCGCAGTTACACGATTTCGGGATCTGCCGCCCGCCCCTACCGGATCGAGATCACGGTCAAACGTGTGCCCGGTGGTCCGGGGTCGAACTGGCTGCATGACTATATGACGCCCGGCAAGGAAGTGAATGTTTCCGGCCCGTTCGGTGAATTCACCACCGATGCAACTGGCGAGGAAAAGCTCCTGTTCATTTCGGCTGGCAGCGGCATCACCCCGATGATGTCGATGACCCGCACGGCCTGCGATCTGTCCGAACCGTCCGATCTGTATTTCATCCACGCGGCACGAACCCCGGCCGACATCATTTTCCACAAGGAACTGTCGCTTCTTGCCACCCAGAACCCGGGCCTCAGAATTGCCTTCACCTGCAGCACCGCCGCCGCCCATCACAGTTGGACCGGCTATACCGGCCGCTTCAACATTCAGATGCTGTCGTTGATGCTGCCCGATTTCAAGGACCGCAAGGTGTTCTGCTGCGGCCCTGCCCCCTTCATGGAAGGTGTTCGCAACATGTTGCGCGATGCCGGTTTCGACATGGAGAAATATTACGAGGAAAGCTTCGACTTCGGCGCGGAAACAGCCGGAACATTTGAAGAGCCTGTCGCGGCCCCGGAAATCAGCGGCCAGACCTTCCGGGTGAGCTTCACCAAAACCGGCCACGTTGTCGAATGTGGTCCGGGCATGACCGTTCTTTCGGCGGCACGCGAGGCGGGGATATTGCCGATGTCCTCCTGCCAGCGCGGCATCTGCGGTACATGCAAGTCAAAACTGATTTCCGGTGAAGTCGATATGCAACACGGTGGCGGCATCCGCCAGCGCGAAATAGATCAGGGAAAAGTCCTGATTTGTTGTTCGACACCTTTGTCGGACATCGAGGTCGAACTCTAAGACCTCTGCCTTACGCCCCGCACGTTAAGACAGTTCTGAACGAGCTCGCCTTTTGGCGTGCGTGGCACCTTTGATTCAAAATCACAAGAAGGGTCCAGCAAAAGGATCTCTCCTGACGGAATTTTTTCGCAGGTTCATAACAGGAGAAGCTTCATGAGTGACGTAAAAACAGCGGCGGAAGAAACGCCGCCAGAAGGCCAGATCGATACAGACTACAATATTGGTCAGGACAATATCGAAGGCAAACTGGGCCCCATCGGGTTCGATATCCATAACCCCGTCTTTGCCGTCTCCGCCCTGACCGTTATCGCGTTCGTTGCCTACACACTGCTGATGCCAGATCAGGCGAACTCTGTTTTCAGCCTGCTGTTCTCCGAAGTCACACAGGGCTTCGACTGGTTCTTCATCGGTGCGGCCGATATTTTCGTAATCCTCTGTCTCGTCGTCGTCGTCAGCCCCTATGGCAAGGTCCGGCTTGGTGGACGGGACGCAACACCTGATTTCAGCTATCTAAGCTGGTTTTCCATGCTGTTTGCTGCTGGCATGGGTATCGGGCTTATGTTCTATGGTGTCTCGGAACCACTAAGCCATTTCTCGTCTTCTCTGGGCGGGACTGCCGTGGGTGCTGATGGCATTCGGACCGACTGGGCACCGCTTGGTGCGGCGGCCACGCAGGAAGAAGCCATTCGTCTGGGTATGGCCGCCTCGATCTTCCACTGGGCCCTTCACCCTTGGGCGATTTATGCCATCGTGGCACTCAGCCTTGCCCTGTTTAGCTATAACAAGGGTCTGCCGCTGACCATCCGTTCCGCCTTCTATCCGATCTTCGGTGAACGCGTCTGGGGATGGCCGGGGCATATTATTGATATTCTTGCTGTTTTTGCGACCCTTTTCGGTCTTGCCACCTCGCTTGGTCTTGGTGCGGTTCAGGCAAACTCCGGCTTTAACAAGCTGTTCGGAATGCCCATCGACACCACCTGGCAGGTGATCCTGATTGTCGGCATCACCTCCATCGCCCTGTTCTCGGTCGTTCGCGGTCTGGAAGCCGGGGTCAAGCTGCTCTCGGAAATCAATATGGGGATCGCCTTCCTGCTGTTCCTGTTCGTGCTTGTCGCGGGGCCGACCCTGCTTCTGGTGACCGATGTCTTTGACTTCCTTGGTGCATATCTTCAATACCTTCCGGCACTTTCAAGCCCGGTCGGTCGTGACGATGTCAACTTCATGCAGGGCTGGACCTCGTTCTACTGGGCATGGTGGATTTCCTGGTCCCCGTTTGTCGGCATGTTCATCGCCCGTGTCAGCCGTGGCCGTACCGTGCGTGAATTCATCATCAGTGTCCTGCTGATCCCGTCGCTGGTCTGCGTGCTGTGGATGTCGATCTTTGGCGGCTCCGCCATCAGCCAGGTCGTTCGTGACGGCTATACCGCCGTTCAGGAAGCCGACCTTCCGGTGCAGCTCTTCACCATGCTTGATGCACTCCCGCTGGCATCGATCACGTCCTTCATCGGGATCGTGCTTGTGATTGTTTTCTTTGTCACGTCCTCGGATTCCGGGTCGCTGGTCATTGATACGATTGCAGCCGGTGGCAAGGTCGATGCACCGATGCCGCAACGCGTCTTCTGGTGCGTGTTCGAAGGTCTGGTCGCAATTGTCCTGCTGCTCTCGGCGGGTGGTCTGAAATCACTGCAGTCCATGGTGATTTCAACAGGATTGCCGTTTACGATTGTTCTGCTTGTGATGTGCGTTGCCATCTGGCGCGGACTTGCCAGCGAACCGCGCTGATCACGGTCTTTGATCACTGAAAAACGCCGCCCGGAGGGATCATCTTCCGGGCGGCGTTTTCATGTTAACTTCGATATGAAGGCGAAAGTTACGCCTCTTCCAGAACCGGCACCGCATCAGATACTTGATCGGATACCGGGCGACGCAATTCCTGTGGCGTGCAGCCATAGCGGCGCCGGAACATCCGGCTTAAATGCGAGGAATCACAAAATCCGCAATCCACCGCCACCTGTGCCACCGACTTCTGGCTTTTCTCCATCAGGTGATGGGCCATATCAAGCCGGATATTGAGGAACGCCACCTGCGGCGATGTATCAAGCGAAAGCCTGAAATGGCGTTCAATCTGGCGTTTGCTGTTACCCATCCGGCGCGCAATTTCCTGAACCGAAATCGGCGTGTCGATATTCTGCTGCATGATCAGCAAAGCCCGCTGCACGATCGGGTCCTGCGTCTTGAGGTCAAGCGGAATACCCGGCTGTGGTTTTTCCGCCTGCAATGCATCATCAATGATCATGATATGCAGGCTTTTGCTGGCCTGCGCGCGCCCGACATGCTTGTCCACCAGATAGGCCGCCAGATGCGCCGAACTGACCCCGCCCGAACAGGTCAGCCGATCCCGGTCGACGACAAAAATCTGATCGGCAACCGGATCAAGCCCTTCGAACTGTTCGATGAAATCGGAATGATGGAACCAGCTAACGCAGCAGCGATACCCGTCAAGCAACCCCGCCCGGTGCAACAGGAACGCGCCTGTGCATATCCCGACAAGCGGAATACCGGCCTCCGCCGCCTCGTGCAAAAACTTGTGATAGGCCGAACCAAGATTGGGCGTTTCTTCCATAAGCCCGCCGACCACGACGATATAATTGAACCGCCTTGGGTCGCCCAGCCGTTCCTTGGGCTGAACGATAATACCGCTGCTTGACGGCACCGGGTCCATGGTGTCGGACACCACCGTCCAGTTACACAGGATCGGTCGGCTGCGATCCCCTTCATCAGCCGCCAGTCTGAGCACATCGACAAAATTGGCAAAGGCACACAGCGTAAACCGCTTCGCCAGAATGAACCCGACCGAAAGCCGCGGCTTTTCGTGGTTCGACTTGCCCGCACCAGACGCATTCGCAGGACGCCCCGCTTTGACGCTTTGAGATCCGGAATACATGGCCCTAGACCCTCCGATGCAGACAAGGTTGCTGTATCTGTCGTAGCGATAATCCCGCTTTGACGCAAACATTCTATTTTCCGGCGCAAAAATTCGCCAAGCTATTTTTCAACAATACCAATAATGCGATTTCGCGGCGAAAGGATGAAATCCCCAAACCGCGATTTTATCAGGAAGGACGAAGATGAAGGTTCTCGTACCTGTAAAGCGGGTTGTTGATTACAACGTCAAAATCCGCGTCAAGGCAGACGGCACTGGTGTCGATCTTGCCAATGTCAAAATGTCGATGAACCCGTTTGACGAAATTGCCATCGAAGAAGCCGTGCGCCTGAAAGAATCCGGCAAGGCGAACGAAGTCGTCGCCGTTTCCATCGGCCCGGCACAGGCGCAGGAAACCCTGCGCACCGCCCTTGCTATGGGGGCGGATCGCGCCATCCTGATCACGGTCGATGGCCCCATCGAACCGCTATCTGTCGCCAAACTGCTCAAAGGCGTGGTTGCGGTCGAAAATCCAAACCTCGTCATCCTTGGCAAACAGGCGATTGACGATGACGCCAATCAGACCGGGCAAATGCTTTCCGCCCTGCTCGGCTGGTCGCAGGCAACCTTTGCCTCCGAACTTGACCTTGGCGATACCACCGCCAAGGTCACCCGCGAGGTTGATGGTGGCCTGCAGGCCATCGAAGTCACCCTGCCCGCCATCGTCACCGCCGATCTTCGCCTGAACGAGCCGCGCTATGCGTCGCTTCCCAACATCATGAAGGCCAAGAAAAAGCCGCTGGAAACCAGAACGCCCGATGATTTCGGCGTCACGGTTGCCCCGCGCCTTCGCGTGATCCGGGTCGAAGAACCCGCCGGTCGCACCGCCGGGATCAAGGTGGCCGGTGTAACCGATCTGATCGAAAAGCTCAAAGCCGAAGCTGGCGTCATCTGAACCGGGCGGAGATAAAAATGGCCATTCTTCTTTTTGCAGAACATGACAATCAATCCCTGTCCGATCAGACCGCCAAGGCACTCAGCGCCGCATCCCTGATCGGTGGCGATATCGACATTCTGGTCGCCGGTAAAAATGCCGGTTCGGTGGCCGATGCGGCGGCAAAACTTTCGGGCATTCGCAATGTGCTGCTTGCAGAAAGCGACGCGCTTGAACAGCGTCTTGCCGAACCGACCGCCGCCCTGATTGTCAATCTTTCAGGCGATTACGACACCATCCTCGCGCCAGCCACCACCACGGGCAAAAACGTATTGCCCCGCGTTGCCGCCCTTCTCGATGTCATGCAGGTTTCCGACGTGATCGAGGTTGTTTCCCCCGATACCTTCAAACGCCCGATCTATGCCGGGAATGCGATTGAAACCGTGCAGACGACCGATGCGATAAAGGTCCTCACGATCCGCACCACAAGCTTCGCCGCCGCCAATGGCGACAACGCCCCGGCCCCGATCAAAACCATCGATGCCGGATCGGACGCAACCGGTCTTTCGACCTTCCTTGAAAACATCCTGTCGAAAAATGACCGGCCGGAACTTGGTTCCGCCAAGATCATCGTATCGGGCGGCCGCGCCCTTGGTTCCGCCGAAAGGTTCCAGCAGGTCATGACACCGGTTGCCGACAAACTCGGCGCTGCCATCGGCGCCTCGCGTGCGGCCGTGGATGCCGGTTATGCGTCAAATGATTTGCAGGTCGGCCAGACCGGCAGGGTGGTCGCCCCCGATCTTTACATCGCATGTGGTATTTCGGGTGCCATTCAGCACCTTGCGGGCATGAAGGATTCCAAAATCATCGTTGCGATCAATACCGACGAAGATGCACCGATCTTCCAGGTCGCGGATTATGGCATTGTGGGTGATCTGTTCGACATTCTTCCCGAACTGGAGCGTCAGCTCTGACACGAACGTCGCACCCCTTTGAAACGGAGCACATCCAGTGAGCGAACATTCCTATACCCTGCGTATCGCCTGTGACGACCAGCCGGGCATTGTCGCAACCGTCGCCTCTGCCCTGGCATCGCGCGGGGCCAATATCATTGAATCCAACCAGTTCTGGGACCGTCAGACCAACCAGTTCTTTTTGCGCATCGCCACCAGCACACCGGAAAATGTCAGCAAGGCCGAAATCGAACTGATGCTGAACCCGGCGGTTGACCGCTTCAATATGAAGCTCAAGATCGATGATCTGTCCCGCCGTCCCAAGATCATCATCATGGTGTCGAAATTCGATCACGCGATGCTGCATCTGCTCTATCAGATCAAGGTCGGCTGGCTTGATGCCGAGGTCGCCGCCATCGTCTCGAACCACGAAGACGCGCGCAAAATCGCCGATCAGGAAGGCATTCCCTTCCATTACTGGCCGGTAAACAAGGAAAACAAGATCGAACAGGAAGCCAAACTTGCCGATCTGATCAAGGAAACCAAATCCGAACTGGTCGTCCTTGCCCGCTATATGCAGGTCCTGACCAACGATCTTTCAAGCCAGTTTTATGGCATGATCATCAATATTCACCACTCGTTCCTGCCGTCCTTCAAGGGCGCAAAACCCTATCATCAGGCCTATGAACGCGGTGTGAAACTGATCGGGGCAACCGCGCACTATGTCACGCCCGACCTCGACGAAGGCCCGATCATCGAACAGGAAACCGAACGCGTCAGCCACGCCATGTCGGCCGATGATTTCGTCGCCACCGGGCGCGATATCGAAGCCCGCGTTCTGGCCCGTGGTGTCAAATATCACCTCGAAGGCCGCGTGATGCTCAATAAAAACCGCACCGTAGTCTTCACTCAATAATTCTTCACCCAGTAATACCGCCAAAATTCCGCCGCCGCCGACACCAGATAACCATCGCAATAAGAAGGAAACAGAGAAATGGCCGCATTTCCGAACAGGGCAAAAGTCGTTATCGTCGGCGTCGGCGGTATTGTCGGTGCATCGGTATCCCACCATCTGATCGAAAATGGCTGGGACGATATTGTCGGCATCGACAAATCCGGCATTCCGACCGATATCGGCTCGACCGCGCATGCGTCCGATTTCTGCTTTGCGACAAGCCACGATCTGCTGTCCTGCTGGACAACAATGTATTCCATCGATTTCTACGAAAAGATGGGCCATTACGCCCGCATCGGCGGGATCGAGGTTGCCCGCGTTGGCGATGATGCCCGCATGGCCGAACTCAAACGCCGCGTTGATTCTGGCAAGGCGTTTGGCACCAACGTCAAAATCATCAGCGCGTCCGAGGCCAAGGAAAAATTCCCCCTTCTCGAAGAAGACCAGATTCAGGGTGCCATGTGGGACCCGGATGCCGGCCTTGTCATCCCGCGTTCGCAAACCGTGGCAGGCAAGCTGATCGATCAGGGTGTCGCAAGCAACAAGCTCAAGATTTTTGCCAACACCTCCGCCCTTGAACTGATCACCGAAAATGGCCGCATCACGGGGGTTAAAACCGAACGCGGCACGATCCATGCCGATTATGTTGTCGTCTGTGCCGGTCTTTGGGGCCGCCTGATTGCCGAAATGGCGGGCGAAGACCTGCCGGTGATGCCGGTTGACCACCCGCTGACCTTCTTCGGGCCCTATAACGAATTTGCCGGCACCGGTGTTGAAATCGGCATGCCGCTTCTGCGTGATCAGGGCAATTCGGCCTATATGCGCGATACCGGCGATCCCAAAAGTACTGAGGGCGGCCAGATCGAATGGGGCTATTACTACGAAGAAAACCCGCGTCTGGTCCATCCGCGCGAAATCCTTGAAAAGGATCAGGCACGCCTGTCCCCGTCCCAGCGCGATCTTGAACTCGAAGACGTGATCGAACCGCTTGAACGCGCCATGGAACTGACCCCGATCCTGACCGAACTTGGCTTTAACGAAAGCCATTCCTTCAACGGCCTTCTGCAAACCTCGGCTGATGGTGGCCCGTCGATGGGCGAAAGCCAGAAGCTGCGCGGCCTTTGGTATGCGGTCGGCATCTGGATCAAGGACGGGCCCGGCATGGGCAAACTGATTGCCGACTGGATGACCCATGGCCGCACCCATGTTGATCACCACGCGATTGATTTCTCGCGCTTCAATGAATTCCAGCTCGACGAGAAATACATTTACGACCGCTGCTGGGAAACCGCGAAAAAGATCTATAACCCGCCCGTCCACCCGCGCGAGCCCTTTTCAAAAGCCCGTGGCATCCGCCGGTCGCCGTTTTACGAACGCGAAGTCGAACTGGGCGGCTATTTCATGGAACTGGGCGGCTGGGAACGTGCCCACGGTTATGCCGCTAACGAACATCTGCTGGAAAAATACGCCGACCGGGTGCCGGTGCGTGAAAACGAATGGGATACCCGTCATTTCTGGCGCGTTTCCAACGCCGAACAGCTCGCCATGAGTGACGATTGCGGCATCATCAACCTGTCGCACTTCCACATGACCGATATCGAAGGCCCGGATCATGTCGAACTCATGGAATGGCTCTGTGCGGCTAAAATCGGTGGGGATGCCAATATCGGCAAGGGCATCTATACCCACATGCTCGATGACGAGGGCATGGTCCGTGCCGACTTTACCGTCTTCCGCATGGCGGATCGTTGCCGTCTGGTCAATGGGGCCGATGCCGGCCCGCGTGACCTGATCTATATGCGCCGCATGGCACAGGACAAGGGCTGGGACGTCACCATCACCGACGTCACCGAAAAATTCACCACCATCGGCATCTGGGGCCCGAACGCGCGTGAAAACCTTAAAAAGGTTGTCGCCGCCCCCGAAGAACTCGATATCGAAAACTTCCCGTTTGCCGCCATCCGCCAGATCAGCATTGCCGGTAAAACCGTCACCGCATTCCGCATTTCCTATGTCGGGGAACAGGGGTGGGAGCTTCATATGCGCTACGAAGACGGTCTTGCCGTCTGGGATGCGCTGCGCGGCATTGGGGTGATGGCCGTGGGTGTTGAAACCTACGCCAACTCGCGCCGTCTGGAAAAATCACTGCGCCTGCAAAACGCCGATCTGCACACGCAATATAACCTGATCGAAGCCGCCCTTGCCCGCCCAAAGGTCAAAGAGGCCGATTTCCGTGGCAAGGCAAAGCATGTCGAATATCGCGAACGCGATCATCAACCGGCCATGCTCTGCACCCTTGTCATGACCGACAACACGGATGCCAACGGGGTGGCGCGCTACCCGGTCGGCAATCTGCCGGTCATGGACCCGGACACCGGCAAAACCCTGATTGATGAACTGGGCCGTCGTTCCTATACGACCTCCATCGCATTCGGCCCCAGCATCGGCAAAAACATCGCCCTTGCCTATCTGCCGTGGGACTATTGCCAGGAAGGCCGCAAACTGACCGTGTCCTATTTTGACGAAATCTATCCCGTCGAAGTCGTCGGCATCGGCTACAAACCGCTTTACGACCCGGAAAACCTCAAACCGCGTAGCTAATCATCCGCGCAAGCGCGCAAAAAAGAACGGGGGCCACTGCTGGCTCCCGTTTTTCGTTTCAATCGGGTTAGTCCAAGCCTCGCGACTAGCTGGCCTTCGCCAGAACATTGTGCGGATCCAGCACGAATTTCTTGGCCGCCCCCTGATCAAAGCTTTCATAACCCTTCGCCGCATCATCAAGCGAGATCACCTGCGCATTGACGATATCGGCAATCTTCAGGCGGTCATGCAGGATCGCCTGCATCAGTTGCCGGTTATATTTGATCACCGGCGTCTGCCCGGTATGGAACGACTGCGCCTTGGCCCAGCCAAGCCCGAACCGCAATGACAGACTGCCCTGCTTGGCCGCATCATCGACCGCACCGGGATCTTCGGTCACATAAAGCCCCGGAATGCCGATGGAACCGGCCGCGCGTGTGATTTCCATCATCTGGTTAAGGACAATGGCGGGCTGTTCACCGCCGCTATGCCCGCGGGCTTCAAACCCGACCGCATCAATGGCGCTATCCACTTCCGGGCTTCCGGTAATCTCGGCAATCATTTCGCCCAGACGGTCACTTTGCGACAGATCGACCGCCTCAAAACCCATTTTGCTGGCATGCGCCAGACGTTCCTTGTTGAAATCACCCACCATCACCACGGCCGCACCAAGGATACGCGCCGACGCGGCCGCCGCCATGCCAACCGGCCCGGCACCGGCAACATAAACGATGGACCCGACACCAACACCGGCCTGCACCGCACCGTGGAAACCGGTCGGCAGAATGTCGGACAGCATCGTCAGGTCGCGGATTTTATCCATCGCCTGTTCGCGGTCGGGGAATTTCAGAAGGTTGAAATCGGCATAGGGCACCATGACATAACGCGCCTGCCCGCCGATCCAGCCACCCATATCGACATAGCCATAGGCCCCCCCGGCCCGCGCCGGGTTCACCGTCAGGCACACACCGGTATCCTGCGACTTGCAGCACCGGCACCGCCCGCAGGCAACATTGAACGGAACCGATACGATATCGCCGATCTCAAGCTGCTCGACGTCGCTTCCCTTCTCGATGATCTCGCCGGTGATTTCATGCCCCAGAACCAACCCCGGCTCCGCGGTCGTGCGGCCGCGCACCATATGCTGGTCCGATCCGCAAATGTTGGTGCTGATCACTTTCAGAATGACGGCATGGTCAAGCTTCCGGCCATTCGGCGATGCCATCACCGGATCGGCAATATTCCTGACCTCGACCTTCCCGGGCCCGACATACACCACACCTCTGTTGCTGCTCATCTGCTTCCTCCTCCGATTATGTGACGCCGGAATTATTTCCCGGCCTTCCATTCCAATCAGCAGGCTCCTGCCCGGAAAACGGAGGACAAAAACCATCCTTTGATTGCAATTACGAAGGATAACAAAACCCGGAGGATATGGACTGAACGAATACGACGAATGGAGAGTACCATTGCGCATGGGGAATGTGTGGAGCTTCTGAAGGCTGAGCGCCTTCGCTAGGGCGACAATCAGGAGAAATTCGCCGAGGAGTTCTTGGCAGCCCGGGTCAAGGTGATGAATGCAGATCGGTTTTATCTGACGTATGGGTTTGGGACTTTGCGACGGTTTGGATTGGGGCTTTTGGGCTCTGAATGAGGCCCCCGGTCGGTTGGTTGGGGTGTTTTGCTAAGATGGGGTGTTTTGCTAAGAAATGAAACAACACTTCGTGCAGCTTTACGACGCTTTAAGAATTTCTAGCTGTCCAACTGCAAACCTCTTTACCACTTGAATTGTATCTTCACAGGCTGTTTTCAAATCTTCAGGCGTCGGCGCTTCGTCGTAATACGTGCCATGGCTAAGATTATTGATCATGACACTCTTAATCTCCAAGCCTTCTTCGCCGGCAAGAAATGTAACAAAGTCTGACAGACTATCATGGTCTGGTCGGCAAAAACGACCAACTGCCTCTAATACTGATCGCACTGCATTACCTATTTGGTGATCAGGCTGCTTCCCATTTTCCACCACATCATAAACATCTTTTAACTGCTGCTGGAAGGGAGCGACATAGCTATTTAGGCGTGTCAAATGGTGTGTCGAGCTATCAGCATGCAAAGCGAACGCCGCATGCTCTTTTACGACCCGGTTTGAACGCGAGATGTTAAAAAAGTAGCTGCTGTGTGTCAGAATGATTAGCTCGGGACGGGAATAAAGATTTCCGTCAATTAGTTTTGGATTAGTTGAAATATCTCCTTGATTTGAAATACTTAGATTTTTAAGTGTTTGTGTAATTGTAAATATGAAGTCATAAGACATTGACGTAACAGGATCATCAAACACCAGAAAAACCTTCTGATATTCACTATTACTTTTGACCTTCTTATGAATACTCGCAACAAAATAACAAAAGGCTATTGCGGTTTTTTCACCATCACTTAAAGTTCGATGAGGTCCACGAGCCATATCATTCTCACCGCGCTTCAATACAAAGCTGGCTCGGTCAAAAACATACTTTTCCGCAAAAAACTGGCGTAAGAGATACTCAAAGGTATCACATACTCGTTCCTTAGCGTCAGTCTTCGGGCTCGCTTTCTCTTGGATTGCAAGTTCTAAAATTTTTTCCTGCTTCGCAGCCTGTAATTTTTTTGCGTTCTCTACATCTCCCCAATGATCTCGAATAAAATTTGAGGAAAAAACAGCACAGGCTTGACGTTGTAGTTTTTTTCGCTCTTCGTCCGACTTATCTATTGCCGACCTTAACGAAGCGATTTTTATTGAATTTTCTTCGTTTAGCTTCGTAAATTTAGATATTGCATTTGAAAGATCGCCATCAGGAAATGAAATTATTTCACCAAGAGAATTTTCTTTTAATTTTATCGCATCTTTAATGGCTGCAATAGCAGCGCACACTTCCACGATCTCATCTTCACAGGCCGCTAATTGTATATCTTTTTGTGACGGCAGAAGACGCTTCAGAACATCGAAACGGGTTATCTGATTTGCGATACGTGGCGACAGCCCAATAATCTCTTTTTCTTTATTAGTAAGTATTTCGAGGTGCTGACGTAATTCACGTTTGTGTCGGGCTTCTTCATCTTGAAAGTATAAGATGTATGCTTGTATGGTCGAGGCCGTAGGTGGGCTTTTAATATTTTGCTCACAGAATGGACAAGCATCTAAATCATGCTTAGTAACAAGACTTACTCCAGCTTCGAAGAATCCCCGGTGCTCCTCAATTTTCTTCTTTATATCTTCTGAAACCGTAGATGAGGAAGTAACCTTACGGAGAGACAGCTCTATCGCTTCAACATCAATTTCCTCTAATTTAATAGGGTTTTCTTGAGATGGATAAATCGGTTCAGCAGGAATAGATTTCAGTGCATCAAGATCTTTAAGTATATCAGAAAATGACGGATCAGGAACATCTGGCTTTTCGGGAAACTTCGTAATTAGCGCATCGAAACTAAGCTCTTTGTAATCTTTAAGCTGTTTGCTCACAGCAGCCTTTTCGTGGACTTCGGCTATCTTTTCCGTTTCAAAATATTTCCTTAATGCGGCCCATGCCTGATCTTCCTCTTTCGTCGCAGACTCAACGGCTTTCTTAGCTGCGCTTAACTTTATTTCATCACTATCAACGGCGATCTGATTTTCGATGTTGCCATCTGGATTATAGAGTCTTTCTCGCAGCTCCTCGTGAACAAAGTCCTCGGAAAAAACATGGAAAATACGTTTAGAAGTATCTGGAACAATGTTGTTTTCTTTTTTGTACAGCTTTAGTTGCCCAAGCGTTTCTTGACCTTGAGCAATTTTAAAACTTCCAATTCCATCCAGTGCTTCATCAGAAACCAAGTTCACAGCAGCATCTGAGATATCCTTACCTTCTGCTGCCTTGTCTAAGTACCGAAGTGCACGAGATAAAAACGATTTGCCTGTACCATTTCTGGCAAACACTAAATTTTGAGGCCTGTCGGACAGCTCACCATTTAAAGATAAGACCGGCCCAAGAAAATTGGCCTCAATCGCAAATTTTGGCCTTGGCTGTGAATTCATGTGAGTCATTCCAGATAATCAAAAAGGCTCTAGCATTGTTAAAGCAGCAACCTTTTCAACTATTCTATCATTCAGTCAATTAGACAATACTAATTCCCTTATCGGAAGTATTTTTGTTAACTCACATCCACCAAAGATTGCCCTTCTCTCAATGCCTTTTTCAGATGCACGCCCCACCGGGTACATGGTTCCTTCGAAGCCATCAGGTTATGGGCACCAATCTAGAACACAGGAAGGCCACAGGTTCTTTGCGGAGCACAGAGTCTCGCCTGTGGCATGATGCTTAGACCAATGGCATTTTCCAGCCAGCACAGTGGCCACCGAATCCGGGCTGCCGCCAGCCGATGATTGATGCGACGACGGAGCCCTCCGCCCAAAACCGGAGACTTCCGGCAACCGATGAAGCCCGGACACTCTTCGGACGCACGGCCCCCACTGGTCCACCATCGACAGGTCACAGATCACCGCTGCCCGCTGCTGCCATCGCTGCCGCTCCCGGCAATTCTAACGCTCCCTCTCCAACAAGACGCACCTCTCCCGTCATGACAAATGACCGGGTTAGTCCCCTTAGTCCTTGGGCAGAATGCCGCCGTAATGGCTCCGCCATCCGCCGCCCCATATCCTGCGGAGCCCCCCGCCGCCCGGCCCGTGTCTATGTCCGTCTCTTTGCCGCTGCATCCTGATCACCTCTTTCATCCGGCCCCAAACGCAAAAACCCGCGAAGCTCAAGGCCTCGCGGGTTTCGGTCTGGACAACTTGTCTATACGCCTTCTCTTCGAACTTACGCGCACCCTCCGGTGGACGGTTCGCTCCAAACCATCAAGCGATAAGCACAGGCTCATAACGCAGGAAGATCAGAGGCTTACAGGCTCCACACATGATCAAAGAAGAAAACGTAACGGCCTGCTGTCAAAGCAGCTCAATCAACCAGCATTACTCGGCAACCCCGTGCAGAAACAGTCCCCATGCCTGATCGAAATAATGGTCCCGGACTGTTTCATCGTCATACCTGTTTCCGCCCAGCATGGCGTGGTTTGACGGTCCGAACACGATAGAATGGATAAGATGTTCGGCAATCGTTATCGGGGCGCCGTTGCGCAACAATCCGTCACGCTGCGCATCCCTGACAAGCCCGACAAGGCGCGCCATGATCGGATCATTATCCGTATGCCCCGCACCACCAGCACCAGCAGCACCAAACACCACAGCCTCACTCATCGCGATGCGCTTGAAGGCAACCATCTCCGGGCGCAGGTTCACCGACAGGAACCATCTGGCCACACGGCGCAACCGCTCAAGGGCGTCGCCACTGCCTGCAACCGCACTGATTTCCTGCTCAAGATTTTCCAGAACACCGGCACGTAAACGGCTCACCACCGCCCCAAACAAATCTGCCTTTGACGGAAACCTGCGATAGATCGTGTCCTTGCCCGCGTTGCAGGCCGCGGCCACCTGCTCCATCGAGGTCGCGGCATATCCCTGGGCTGCAAACAACTGCGCTGCCGTGTCGATAATCCGGCTGGATGTTTCGGCCGAATCTTCTTTTGGTGGCCGTCCGATACGGCGCTTGGGCGCACCTGTTTTTGTCATGATCCCTCTCCAAACCGCCAAGGCACCCGGCTGTATTTCAACCGCTGTGCCCTCGCAGGAAAAGGCGCACCTCACGGTAAATATGCCCCGTTCCTAGCAGAAGACACCGCCACCGTCCACGGCCAATCCCCAACCTCAAGAACCCATAATACATCTAGTGTCTTAAATAATATGAAAAATTAACTGGACGGAACCGTCCCGTTTGTTTTACATAAGTCGCAATTAATAATGATACGCATTACAGAACCATGATCTGCTTGCCCGCAAAGCGACGAACCAGAAAAGGCCCAACAGATGACAGTGATATCTCCGATGCATGCGCGCATGATATTGCTTGCAACCTCCACGATGCTAAGCCCCCTTGCGGCCAACGCGCAGAACGCGGCAGTAACGCTCCCGACGATCGAGATCGAGGCCGACGCCCCCGATCCGGCTTCGACACGGGATTCCTACCTTGATGAAACCCCGAAAAGTGCAACCAAGACATCAACACCGGTACTGGAAACCCCGCAATCCATCAGTACCGTCACACGCCGCCAGCTTGACGATCAAAATCCGCAAAGCGTGAAAGATGCCCTGAATTACACCGCCGGTGTCCTGTCGACCCCGGATACGACAAACCGGTATGACAGCCTGTTCATGCGCGGCTATGGCGGGTTCGGCACATCGACGCGTATTGTCGATTTTCTGGATGGTCTGCGCCTGCCCCGCGGACAGGGTTTTGCCTTGCCCTCGATTGATCCCTTCCTGCTGGATCATCTTGACGTGCTCAAGGGACCATCGGCCGTGATGTATGGTCAGACAAGCCCGGGGGGCATGGTCAATCAGGTGTCGCGCACACCAGATGACGTTTCCTATAACGAAGCCCGCCTTGAATACGGCTCGCACAACCGTATCCAGGCAGGACTGACCAGTCAGGGGGCACTCGATGACGCAGGCGAATGGCAATACAGCCTGACCGGGATCACCCGGCGTGCCGAAACACGCTATGATGATGTTGACGAGGAACGAATTGCCATTGCCCCGGCACTGACATGGCAACCGACACAAAATACCTCGATCACGGTGCAGACCTATTATCAGGAAGATCCGGAAGGCGGTTATTTCAACTCGATCTATCCGAAGTTTCTGGCATCTGGACAATATAGCGGGGCTCTTGACCGTGACTTCAATGTCGGCGACCCCGGTTACGAAAGCTATGATCGCGAACAATATGGTATCGGCTACGACTTTGATCATCGCATCAATGATGTCGTCAGCATCAGCTCCGCAACGCGATATTCGGCAATGGATCTGGATTTTCAGGGCATCCAGATGACGGGGGCCCTCACAGCAGGCGGAAGCCTGCCCCGCCAGGCAACCAGATCAATCGAAAATGTCGATGGCATCTCGTCTGACAACAATGCCCAATTCGAATTTGCAACCGGTGCACTGGAACACACGACCCTTGTCGGTCTTGACTTCCAACGCTCCGTCAGCGAATGGGAATATCAGGTCGGAACCGCCCCATCGCTTAGTGTCACCAATCCGCAATACAGCCTCGCCTATGGTCCGTTCACCACATTTATCGATAACAGGCAGACATTGCAGCAAACCGGCCTGTACCTTCAGGATCAGCTTGCCCTTGGCGGTTGGCACGCCCTGTTGGGGGTTCGCTACGACTGGACCGATCAGAAGACCGAAAATCGCCTGACGAACTCAACCAGAAATCAATCCAGTGACTCGGAATCTTACCGTGCCGGTCTGCTCTATGAATTTGATAATGGTATCGCCCCCTATATCAGTTATTCAACATCGTTCGAGCCAACAGTGGGCGTTGATGCCGCCAGCAACCCGTTCACCCCGACCGAGGCAGAACAATGGGAAGCCGGTGTCAAGTTTGAACCCCACGGCCTTGATGCATTATTCACCGTTTCCACATTCCACATTGTTCAGGAAAACGTCCTGACAGCCGACCCGGTAAATACCAATTTCCAGGTTCAGGAAGGCGAGATCCGCTCTCGCGGGATTGAATTCGAAGCCCGTGGACAGGTGACAGAAAATCTTGAACTCATTGCCGCCACAACCCTGATTGACACCGAAGTCACCCAATCCACCACCGCCAGCAATATTGGCAAACGCCCGCAGGCTGCGCCGGAATATTACGGCTCTGCATGGGCCAATTACCGCTTTGACAACGGTATACTGGATGGATTGGCCGTTGGCGGCGGCCTGCGGTTTGTCGGCAGCAGCTTCGCCGACAGCAACAACACGACCAAGGCGGATGGTTATGTGCTTGCCGATGCAGCACTCAGCTACGCGCTGGGGGGCATCAGCCCGGCGCTGGATGGTGCCGAGGCAACGCTTAACGTCACCAACCTGTTTGACAAGGAATACTATTCAAGCTGCAGCTCAAACTTTTATTGCCAGTATGGCAATGGTGCGCAGTTCCTCCTTGGTCTTCGCTATAAATGGTAAGATTGGCGCTTTAAAAATGCTTCTGAACAGACGGAAATTTTCCCTTCTGCTCGGCGCTGCGATGGCGGCCCCCTCGGTCGCCCTCGCAAATGCCGGTGCTGACGCATCCTCGCACATTACCGATATGGCCGGGCGCACGGTAAAGCTGCCCGATCATATCAAACGTATTGTGCTGCTTGATGCCCGTGACATTCTCAGCATGGCGATCCTCCACCCGTCCCCATCCGACCTCGTGGTGGGATGGGCGGATACCGCCCGACTCGATAGCGAAATACTCCGTACCACCTATGACCGTCACGCCGATGGCAGCCTGATCGAAACTGTTGGCGGTTCATCACCGGGCACGGTGTCGCATGAAAAAATCATCGCTCTTGAGCCCGACCTTGTCGTGGCAACGGCATTTTCCGAACCCGGGCTTGGCAATGGTGAACTGACCCAACGTCTGGAACAGGTCGGCATTCCTGTCATTTTCAGCAATATGTCATCAAACGTGCCCTCCGGCTCGAAGACGGCAACAAACCCGTTTGATGAAATGGCCGCCCTGATGCGCATGTGGGGGAAAATCCTGGACCGGCGTAACCGCGCCGAAGAATTCATCTCCTTTGTCGGCAAACATCAAAAGGCGATTGCCGACCGCCTTGCCGGGATCACCCCCACGCAGGCTTATCTCGAAATCCAGTCGACATATGATGATTGCTGCTGGGCTGCCGGCCAGCAGATATGGGGGGATCTTCTGCGACAGGCAGGCGGCCGCAATCTGTCGATCGTCGAAGCACCATGGTACGCGCAGGTATCAATCGAACAATTGATGGCAGAATCCCCGGACGTCTATATCGCATCGGGCGGTGCATATGCCGCCGAAATCCGCCCTGCCGTTGGTCCGGGCCTTGATCCCGTGCCCGCACGCGCCGCACTCGAACGCCTCACCGGACGGACCGGCTTTTCAACCCTTCCTGCGGTCATCAATAACCGGGTGCACTGCGTCTGGACCGGGCTTCTGACCATCGCCCCTTTGCAAATTCTCTTTCTCGAAGTCGCCGCAAAATGGCTTCATCCCGACCTTTTTGCCGATCTGTCTCCTCAGCAAACGCTTGATGACATCAACCGTCTCTATCTCGGCACGCCGCTTTCCGGTCCTTGCTGGATTTCGCTTGGCGACAATGCCTGAAAATCCGCCACGAAGGCGGAAAACAGAACCGACAAGGATAAACGCCATGACCATTTACACGGCAGATGCGGCCTTCGACTTTCCCGACCTTGATGGGGAAATCCAGAACATTATCGATCTCCTCTGCGCGCATAATATGGAACATGAAGCCCGTGATGACGGATCATTGTTCACATCGCCGCTTGGCACCGCACTTCTGGTTTCCGGCAATGAAAAGCTTCATATCCATGTCGAGGCGACCGAACCGTTATCTTTTAACCGCCTCAAACATGACCTGACCATTCTGATTGATTTCATTACCCAGCCGGACGCCATTCAATTTGACTGGTCCGGCGATGCCGTCGGTACCACATTGGCCCCTGATCTCAGAATCATCGAGGTTCTCCATATCTCCCAGCCAAGTGCGAAAATGCGCAGAATCCGTTTTCGCGGGGAAAACCTCGAACGATATGCCGCTCCCGATCAGATCCATTGTCGCCTGATGTTCCCCAACACCCATACGCCGCACAGCCTGTCCGCATGGCCAAGGCTCGATGACAACGGCAAAATTGTCTGGCCCCAGACCGGTAAACTGGAATCCCGTATCTATACAATCCGCAAAATCGATACCGCGACCAACACGCTTGATATCGATTTTGTCCTTCATGATGCTCCGGGCCCCGGTATTTCCTGGGTAAACAACGCCCGGCCCGGGGATGTTGTCGGCATGTTTGGACCGGCGGGAAATGGTCCCAAACCGGCTGGTCAGTATCTCCTGATTGGGGATGAAACCGGGCTTCCGGGCATCGCCCGCATTCTCGAAGGCCTTCCGGCCAATGCTTGCGGCAATGCCTTGGTTGAAGTTTCCGATATATGCGAAAAACAGGATATTCGTCACCCCGAAGGCGTTCAAATTCACTGGCTGTATCGAAACGGCGCCGCGCCCGGGACAACAACACTGCTCCTCGACCGGCTCCGCTGGCTCGACCTTTCCGCGCAGCCGGAATCACTGTTTTGCTGGGTCGGCACCGAATATGTATCCTTTCGCGACATCCGGTCCTATCTGCGCACGGAAATCGGCATCCCCAAATCCCGTCTGGTCGCATTCGCCCATTGGCGACGCGGCATGAGCGAAGAAAACGTTATTGCTGCTGGCCCTGAACAAACCTGATCCGTTTACCCGCCCCGGCCCGGAACACAGAAAGATCACAGACTCTCTGCCAGGCTGGTCCTGGCCTGGGACTGACGCTGCGGATGACATCTCGGTCAATGATCTTTACCGCCGGAACCATGACCAAGACATCCGGGCAACCGCCAAGCGATAGCCGATGCGACAGCAGAACACACAACCCAAAACCGGAAGTCCGGCCTCCCGGAAGTCCGGGCAGCCCCGTGCCTCCCCCAACCTCAAAAACATTCCGCATCGGCTTCACGGCACGCTCCGATCACCTCCGGCAATGGCAACACTTCCCACTACCGATGGAGCCCGGACACACTTCGGGCGCACGGGCCCCGACCGGTCCACCATCGTCGGGTCACAGATTACCGCTGCCCGCTGCTGCCATCGCTGCCACTCCCGGCAGATTTAACTTATCCCTCCTCAACAAGACGCAGCTCTCCCGTCATGACAAATGACCGGGTCAGTCCCCTTAGTCCTTGGGCAGAATCCCGCCGTAACGGCTCCGCCATCAGCCGCCCCATATCCTGCGGGTCACCTCGCCGCCCTGCCCGTGTCTCTGTCTCAGTCCGTCTCTTTGCCGCTGCATCCTGATCACCTCTTTCATCCAGCCCCAAACGCAAAAACCCGCAAGGCTCAAGGCCTCGCGGGTTTCGGTCCGGGCGCTTTTCTCCCGTTGACTTTTATCTTATGCCACAAACAAAAGAACAAATCAAGAACTTTTTTCGAAAAATCTGAAAAACTTTATATATGCCCCAGGGCTGCCCCCAATTCGTACGCTTGAAATTGACAATTGAAATCTGGTTCCCCTTAGGAAAGGGAATTGCCGTATGGCACGGATTTAATGCTGCAGAATGAATAAGTTATTGCTCATTTTCTTCTGCTTGAAGGGCGTGGATTGATCAGCAGAACAGCGATCTAACAGCATATTTCACATTATTTAAACCGTTACGCGGCCCAATTTAATTGCGAATGAGTATTATTTTTGATAACTCAACAAGTATCGGATCATTAGAGTCAGGTTTTCGGTTTGGCAATAACCGACATCAAAACGCTATTCCTTTCCCATCAAAGGGAATTGCAGATTTATCTCACTCGCCTGTTGCGCGACGCTGATATTGCTGTGGATTTGACACAGGAAACATTCCTGCGGGTTACCGAACACGCCCGGCAGAATAAATCGAATGATGTGACGCATGTACGCTCCTACCTGTATCGGGTTGCCCACAATCTTGCCGTGGACCATGTTCGTGCACAAAAGCGTAACCCGGTGAATCGGGCTGATGACAGCAATCTGGGAACGATCCCTCACAATGCCCCCTCGCCAGAACAAATTGTCGGCGATCAGTCTGAACTTGATTTCGTGCGGCGTGCCCTTGATGAACTTCCCGAAAGGACGCGCAATATCTTCGTGCTGGTGCGCGTAGATGGGCTTACCTATCATCAGGCTGCCGAGAGACTTGGTATCTCCGACAGTTCGGTCCAAAAGCATATTGCCCGTGCCATTGCCCACGTCATGGCACGGCTGGGCAAGAAAGGCGTGTGATCTGGTGCAAAATTTTTTAGCCTTTTCTTGTACTTTGAACGTCCTAAAGTTATGGACCAAATGAAACAGCGATTTTCGGGCGTGGACCAGTAACGTGAATCAAACGCAACAGACGCAGGAAAGCATTGATCTTTGTGCCGCCAACTGGGTTGCGCGGATGATTGACGGCGGCCTGAATGATGCAGAACACAAAGCTCTTGATGCCTGGCTTGCACAATCCCGTTCCCACCAGCAAGCATTTGCCGATGCCAATCACGCACTTGCGATGATGGATGCCAGTCTGTTTTCTGACGGCGTAAATGCGGCGCAAAGCTCTATGCATGAGGCAGACAGGCAGAACGCCCAAATCCGGCCATTTCCGGTAATTACAGGCAAAGGCAAAAAACCGCCTCGCACAGGTATCGGAAAATGGGCCGCGATTGCGATGGCAGCCTGTCTGCTCATCGCACTGTTTTCCGGCAGGGTGCTGATGGGTGATCCGGCTTTGGTCTGGGGGGCAGATTATCATACTGCACCTGGCGAAATCAGGACGATCACCCTTGACGATGGCAGCAAGATAACACTTGGCCCCGATAGCGCCATTGACGTCAAATTCAGTGAACAGGAACGACGGATCGAAATTTTTACCGGCCTCGTCGACTTTCAGGCAGTTCCGATGGAGAATGCCGGTGATCGTCCCTTCGTCGTGTCCACCGGCGACGGTATCGCACGCGCTTTAGGGACCCGTTTTGTCATCGACAAATTCGATGATTATGCGTCGGTCTCCGTATTGCAACACAACGTGAAAGTCAGCCTGACAAACGGCGCGCGCCCCACAAAATCGCTCGTTCTGAGCGCCAATGAGGCTGTCAGATACAGCCGATATTCACTTGAAGATATCTATCCCGTCAATTCGGACCGTGTTCTGAGTTGGCAAAAGGGCAAGCAGATCTTTGACCGGGTTGCCTTGCGTGAAGTGGTTGCCGAGTTTTCCCGATATCAGCATGGAAAAATCCTGATCGCCAATGAAGCCGTTGCACGAAAGCGTGTCAGTGGTGTTTTCGACATGAGCGATCCACAAATCGGGCTGGACCTGATTGCGACAGAGCTGTCTATCCGCAAGGTTTCCATCACACCGCTGCTGACATTCCTTTACTAAATCGGACGCCCAGTCTTCCGGAAAAGCCGCATTTCGGCCATTTCCCGACCTTCCTCCTGAAGAAAAACAAAAAATAGAAATTTATCTTACTGAATCAGAATGCAAATCCCGTCTCACCTAGCATCAGCAAATGCAAATCATTTGCGTTATTAAGAAAATATCGAAGATGGGGGTCTGCATAATGCAGGTAAATAAAGCCGGCAAAGCCCGGTTGGCAAAAGGTTTGGCATATCAGTTGATATGTGGTGCAAGTTTGTTTGCACTTGCTGCCGGGTTGATCGTTACGGGGGTTCCAGCCACGGCGAAAGCACAACAGGACAATACGTCGGTAAGCAGTGCAACACCGATGGAATTTTCAATCCCGTCACAGGACCTTAATCAGGCGCTGTTGACTTTTGCCGATCAGGCAAATTTGCAATTGTTCTACGATCTGGACCGTGTCGACGGTTTGCAAAGTTCGGAACTGGAAGGCAGTTACACGCCTTCTGATGCACTTAAAGTCCTGCTGCTGGGTAGCGGTATGACCTATCGGTTCACGGGCGAGAGCACTGTTTCCCTGTCAAAGATGGAAACTTCCGATGTGGATGCGTCGACTGTTGTTGATCCGGTCTATGTCGAAGCAAATGCACAAAGCTCAAGCGAACTGGCGCATGGTTACGTCGCAACAACCAGCAGTTCGGGAACCAAAACCAGCACTCCCCTGATCGAAACCGCCAAAAGCATCTCGGTCGTGACCGAACAGGAAATTGAAGACCGCGCAGTCGCCAGCATTGAGGATGCAGTCGCCTATACCGCAGGTGTCGCAACCAATAATTACGGCTATGATCCACGCTTCGATCAGGTCTATGTCCGTGGCTATCCGGTTCATATCTATGGCGATTATCGTGACGGCCTACGGCAGATGACAGGTGTTTACGCAACCTTCAGAACCGAACCTTACAGCCTTGAACAGCTTGAGATCGTGAAGGGCCCGACGGCGGCACTATATGGCCAGACGACACCCGGCGGCTTGCTAAATAGCGTCACCAAACGCCCGCACAAAGATGCCAAAAACAACGTCTATGGACGTTTCACCGACACGGAATCCTATGAAGGTGGTTTCGACTATAATCTGGATATCAGCGAGAATGGCGAATGGGCTTCGCGATTTGTCGGCATGGCGCGTTATGGCGAAACAAGCAATGACATCCAGGATGATCGCCAGATGTTCGCGCCAACCATTCGCTGGCAACCCAATGAGAACACGGACCTGACCGTTTATACCCTTTTACAACATGACGAGACGGACGCATCTGCGACATTGCTGAACCTGAATGGCGAAGTCCTTGACTATCGTACCAGTGACGCAGATTACGACTATCAGAAGCAAGATCAGTTTCAGGTCGGCTATGAACTCACCCACCATCTGAACTCCGTGCCGGTCACCCTGGCTCAAAACACCCGATTTGGTTATTTTGACCTCACGGCCCGCTATCTCACCGGGGGCGTTGCCGGGGCTGGCTGGAATCCTTCTGACGCCAACGAATATCGACGCGTGGCGCAGGCCGTCCAGGAAACGCTCTGGAGCGCACAGGTCGACAATCAGGCAATTACCAGCTTTGAAACCGGAGAGGTTTCTCATGAATTGCTGACCGGTCTGGATTTAATGTACTCGAAATCCGATTATCGATTTGGTTCAAGTGCGGTGCTGAGCGACTACAGCTTCTATCTTGATGACCCAAACAGATCAATTTCCGGCAGCACGCCTGCCTACACGACATTGGATGATGTTACTTATAACCAGACAGGCGTCTATGTTCAGGATCAGCTGGAATACGGGAACTGGCATTTCAATGGCGGCGTTCGTTTCGACTATGCAGAGCGCAAGCGCATCAGCCGCCTGACAAATACCGGCTCAACAGACTACAACACCGCAACGACTTTTAATGCCAGCGCACTTTACGCGTTCGATAACGGTGTATCGCCCTATGTCAGTTGGGGCACTTCATTCCTGCCAAGCACCAGTCAGGATATCAACGGCAAGATGCTCACCCCGACCGAAGGTGAACAATATGAAGTTGGCGTCAAATACGAACCAATCGGGTTCGATAGTTTAGTCACCGTATCTGCCTATCGGCTGACCGAGGACAATGTTGCCCGCTATGCAGGCTACAGTGCCACAATTGGTTCGTATTATGAGCCTATCGGCAAACTTGAATCACGCGGGCTTGAAATCGAAGGCAAGGCAAATGTGACCGAAAGCCTGAGCCTTGTTGCAAACTTTGCCTATAACAATGCCAAGATCGTCAAAGGCTCCTACCGTGGCAACACGCCGCTCGTAACGCCGGAAAAAACCGCATCGACCTGGGTGGATTACACTTTCCAGAGCGGACCTCTGAGTGGCTTCGGACTTGGCGTTGGTGTTCGCTACATCGACTCAAGCTATGCCAACTATACCAACACCAGCAAGAACAAGTCTTACACACTGCTTGATGCCGCAATCCGATATGACTTCGGTGCGGTCAGCGACAAGCTTGAAGGCCTGACACTCGCCATCAACGGCACCAACCTCGCCGACAACAAAGCCGACATTTGCAACAACGGATACTGCTACCAGAACGAGGGGCAGACCATTGCAGCAACATTAAAATACGACTGGTAACCGCGCATCCCGGGGCGCAATACCGCGCCCCGGGTCCGTTTTCCGCAATCCGCGTCCAACGCGGATTTTCTGCATTTCCAAGAAACTGGTTCATCGCCATGGATTTGTCTGACCGCCCCGCCGTTCTTGCCATGCAGGACACCCATTTCCAAACATCGGAGGGCTCAATCCTTCTTAAGGAAGTCTCCGTTACATTTCGGGCGCGCAGCCTGACTGCAATTGTGGGCCATAACGGTTCTGGTAAATCGACGGCCCTTAAAATGCTGGCTGGGCTGAACAAACCATCGGGGGGGACCGTCACCCTTGATGGCGAAAATATTGCAAGCTTTGGCACACGCGAATTTGCAAAAAACGTTGCCTATCTGGCACAGGATCCCGGCGACGGCGCAGATTACACCGTCGAGGAACTGGTCGCTCTGGGACGGTATCCCTGGCACGGACCATTCGGGCGATTACAGGACCACGACAAACAAGCAATCGAACGTGCCATTGCTCTGACCGGGCTGGAATCATTACGTCAACGTGCTGTCCACACCCTGTCTGGTGGAGAACGGCAACGTGCATGGATCGCAGTCACGCTGGCCCAGCAGGCACCTTGCCTGCTTCTGGACGAGCCAATTTCAGCACTCGACCTTGCCCATCAATATGAAATCCTGCTTTTGCTTGCAGAACTCAGCAAGCAAGATGGCTTGTGCATCATCGCCGTTTTGCACGATATCAATCTGGCTGCGCGCTTTGCCGATCAAATCGTTGCCTTGAAAAATGGCCATCTGATTGCGGATGCATCCCCTCAAACCATTATGCAGCCCAATATTCTGCGCGATATTTTCGGCATCGACATGCTTGTCCAGCCCCATCCAACCAATGGGCATCCTGTTGCCTTGGCCAATGTGTGACGGGACGAATTTCAATGCATAAACCAATCCATTTATATTCACGCCGATCATTCCTGCGCCTTGTCACGCAGGCATCGATTATATCAGGATGCGGTTACGCTTTATCCGGCCTGATGGCAGAAACCACATCGGCGGCAGTTCCCAAACGCATCGTGATCGCAGACGGCGCAATCAGCGAAACGGCACTGGCGATGGGGATTGTTCCGTTAGCGATGGCCGATATTCCGGGTTATCGGGCATGGGTGCAGGAACCGGCTGTTCCAGATAGGGTCATTAACCTTGGCGCACGTTTCCAGCCAAGCCTTGAACGTCTGGCACAGCTTAAACCTGATCTGATCCTGACCAGCAGCTTCTATGCAAACCAATATGCCAGCCTACGTGATCTGGCACCGATTGAAAAAATCGACATTTACAGCAGCAGCAAAACCCCGTTTTCAAATGCGGTTACCGCAGCACGCAAAATTGGCGACGTCACCGGTCACCCGAACGCCGCCGATAGACTGGTTGCTGATACAGCTGCGCGAATTGAACATGCTGCCCGACAACTTTCAACTCCAAAAGCCCGTTCGGTTTTGATTACCAGCATGCTGTCCCCCAGACACATGCGTGTATTTGGCCAAAACAGTCTGATGCAGGATGTTATTGCGCAACTCCCCATCCAGAATGCCTGGACTGGCCCAACCAATCATTGGGGGTTTGCGACCGTTTCGATTGATCAGGTCGCGCAATATACCGATGCCGCAATGATTGCCATCGAACCGGTGCCTGACAATGTTGACCGGGCAATTGATCACAGTCCCATTCTTTCCGAACTTCCACCGATCAAACGCTACGGGCTGATCAGGATGCCCCCGATTGCAACATTTGGTGGCCTGTTTGCCGCCGGTCGTTTTGCCGACCTGCTGGCAAAGTCGCTTACCCAAGCCACGCCGGAGAATGCCGAGGCGACATCATCATGACAACAACATTGCGTAACCACCCCGCATATCTGGGCACCATACCGACGACGATTTTCATTGCAGCTTTGCTGCTAAGCGCCCTTTCACTGTATATCGAAACGGGAAGCCTGAACCCTGCAATAGTTTTCGATCTTGCATCTGCGTCGGGTACACAATCCTTGTTGCTAACCCATGGCTGGGTGCCAAGGTTTTTGATCTCCTTTGTCGCCGGTGCAGGTTTGGCGACGGCCGGTGCACTGTTTCAGCACACCCTCAAAAACCCGTTAGCGTCACCGTCCACACTTGGCCTTGCTGGTGGGGCAAAACTGTTTCTGACACTGGCAACACTGTATGTTCCCGGCGCACTTGTCATTGGCCACGATATGATTGCCCTGCTGGGTGCTTTAGTGGTCGGTATGTTGGTTTTTGCCTTGGCCCGACGTAGCGGTTTCTCGCCGTTGGTGGTGATTCTGACGGGTATGATCATTGGGCTTTATTGCGGGGCTGTGACCACCGCCCTTGCAATCATTCATCATGAATGGCTCAAAAGCCTGTTTATCTGGGGCAGCGGTGATCTTACTCAGGATGGCTGGTACATTTTGAATCCGCTGACCATCAAAGTCGCGATCGGGATGGTCGTTGCAATTATGCTGGCCCGCCCGCTTGAGATGCTGAACCTGAATGATCATCAGGCAACGGCCCTTGGTGCATCACCGGCCCGACTGCGTATGCTGTGCCTCCTGATCGGCTGCTGGCTGACGGCAGTTACCGTTGCCGCAGTTGGTATTGTCGGTTTTGTTGGCTTGGCTGGTCCCGCAATCACACGCATGATCGGTATAAGACGCCTGCGCCACAAACTGATCGCATCTGCACTGTTTGGAGCTCTACTGCTTTGTGCCGCCGACCAAGGAGTACAGGTCCTTTCGGGTCATCTCGGAACTCTTGTTCCTGCAGGGGCCTTGACCGGTGTTTTCGGCGGGCCATTACTAATTATTCTCATAAGGCAACTACGTGCCAATTCCCCACCATCACGCAGCACAACAGCAATCCCGACGAAGGATAGGAGCCTTCGGCAAAGCAGAATGATCCTTAGAACTTGTGTCCTGCTGGCCATTGCGGGTGCGATATTCATAGGACGTGACGTAAATGGGTTCTGGCAACTTCAATGGACAAATGATCTGCAAACTGTCTGGCCATGGCGTGGCCCGCGCATTTTGGGGGCAATCGCGGCTGGAACAATGCTGGCAATTGCCGGAACCGTCTTGCAGCGCATGACAGCAAACCCGATGGCCAGCCCCGAAAGTCTCGGTGTTAGTGCCGGGGCGGCAATTGGCATGATCGCCATCATCTTTGCGATTGACGCACCATCTGTGTGGCTTCTGATTTCCGGGGCCGCAATTGGCGCATTCGTGACACTGGTTGCGATTTTTGTCCTGACGCGGAAATCGGGATATGCACCGGAGCGCATTCTTATTGCCGGAATTGCAATCGGAGCATTATTTGATGGTTTCATTGCATTCCTGATGGCAGGTGGCGATCCACGTGCCGCACGCCTTCTGGCCTGGAGTTCGGGGTCCACTTACGGGCTGGGCTTCGACCGTGCCACTATTCTTGCAATCGTTGCTGTTACCGCCCTGCCAATCCTGCCTGCGCTTGCACGCTGGCTTAATCTATTTCCGCTAGGCCCCATCACCACAAAGTCGATGGGTGTGGACCTGTCGGTGTCACGTGGCAGCATGTTGCTGTTCGCTGCCATTCTGACGGCCGCGGCAACATTGCTGGTAGGGCCGCTCAGCTTTGCCGGCTTGATTGCCCCACATCTTGCGCGATTAGCCGGGTTCCGCCACGCGCTTTCACATAGTATCGGAGCTGCTTTTATCGGTGCCGCCCTGATGGTGAGTGCCGATTGGCTTGGACGGATGTTGTTCTTTCCGTGGGAAATACCTGCTGGCCTGATGGCTGCGATCATTGCCGGACCGGTTCTGGTTTGGCTTCTTATGCGTATCGGACAAACCTCATCATGATGTCAGCACCACACAATCAATCGAACCTGCCGCCGCGGCAGCCCTCCATCAACGGGACAGAAAGCAAACTGCTTTCGGAAATCAAGGCTCAGGTTTTTCAGGGCCCCTATCAGGGGCTCGGCGAACGTCATCACGTTACTGCCGACGCCAAGGCCGGTATTGACTGTTTTGACTTGCATGATCCCGAATGCCTTTCCCCGCTGCTGGATCACTATTGCAAGATGAAATATCCCAATGATGATCGTCGTGCCGCGGTTTCGATGTGGTCACAGTGGTATTTCGGGCTTCTTCTATCGCCTATGCTGGTCATGGGTGCCTGGGGGGAAGTAGTACTGCCGTTTCAGGCTGGCTTTGTCAGCATGAAGTCAGATGACGTCAATTGCCCGGTGGGGTTTGATTTAACCGACAGGCACGTTCGCCAAACGGTCACCGATCCTGTGGCACCTTGTTCATGGGCACATTTTGATGATCTGATCTCCATGCATCTCACCCCTCTGATCATGTCGCTTTCAACCTCATCAAAGGTTTCCCCCAAAGTATTCTGGTCAAATGTTGGCGTGTTAATTGCCTATGTCGAAAAACACGTTCTCAAGGACAGCCGTATCTCGCTTGTACCGCTGATCAGTGATGCAAAACGCCCCGACGATATGCGCAACCCTCTGGCAAATCCATACAGCACCAAACAATCAGAAGATGGCAGTCTTTCCAGGCGTGTCTGTTGCCTGCGGTATTTGCTCACCAGTGTCAAAATATGCCCCACCTGCCCGCTCGCAAAACTCTAGAAATTCCACAAGCCCCTTGCATAACTGCGTTCACTTTCCGGACACGCAGTTTTCCTTACTGAAAGCGATCAGAAATCCCGTCTCATGAATCATGAGGCGGGTTTGGAGCACCATCAGGCCCTGCTCAAAAAACAAAAGATGTATCGACCTCACGGAGAGTGCAAAGCCACGTCCCAAATTTGCAAGTGACTATTAATTTCACTTACGAGCAAACCAATGGAGACTATTGGAAAATGCACCTATCAAACCGACTTGAGCCGAAATCCTTTGAGCACAAACAGAGACACGAACTGCTGATCAAAACCCGGGACATTGAAGGAAAGCTGCGTCGCATTGCCCAATCCATCGTCAAATGCCCACATCTTGCAGATGATATTGTTCAGGACACATATGCCAAACTTCTAACTATACAGATTGACGAGGAAGTCTCCACGCCAAGTGCATTTATCACCCGCATTGTACGCAACATGGCCATTGACAAGGTGCGGCAGATGACATTTGAACGCAGCCTGTTTTCAGGCAGTGACCAAACCGAGTTCTGCCCGGCAGGTACTGCCAATTGTCCGGAAGCACGACTAAGCGGATGTCAGGCCCTGCGCGTCATTGAACACACCTTGCAGGAACTGCCGCCCCATGTTCGCAATGCTTTTTATCGCCACCGTGTCGATGGGTATGCGCAAAACGTCATTGCCAGAGATATCGGCGTTTCAAAGGCATCTGTCTGCGCCTATATTCACCTGGCCGATCAAAGTTGTCGCAAGGCCCTGCAAAATGCCGAACTGGTGCGTCCCGCCTGATTGGTAAGGAGGGATCGGCAGCCGGGATAAAAACTATTTATCCCGGCCGCTTGCCGATCAATTATCACACCATACTATCCCCACGCCTGAACCACAGCGCCATCTGCCACATGCGTCCCATCTGCAACCCAATCGACAATTGGCCGGTTTTGATCGAGATCGAACACATTCTGCCCCATCAGTGCATTGACGATCTTCGCACTGCGCCATGCCATCAGGCTGAGCTGTGGTTCAAAGATTCCCAGATCAATACGCCCGGCATTTTGAACGAAGATGCTACGATCAGCCGGGCCATCCCAACAGGCACGAAAATCCGCATCAAGCCGGTAGGCACCAGACACACCTTCTTCAAGACGTGGGCGCAATGGTGCCATGAATTCCGGCAAGGCCGTTTCATACCCTGTTGCAAGGATCAATGCATCGACATGGAAGAATTCAACATCCTGATTTAGGCCGTTGCGCGCCGCTATCCTGAAATCTTCCCCATCATGCTGAACCTGAAAGACCTCACGTTGCGGCAACAATCGCGCAATGACGTTACCCTCATCAAGATATCTTTGCCGATAGATCAGCTGATAGATCGACTTCAATGTCGAAAGCGAAGCCCCGTCACTTGCCAGCTTCTGGCGCGACATAAGCTCCTGCTTCCGGCTATCGTGCAATCTGGCAAAGATATCAGCATATCCGGGGGTGAAATATTCATTCACAAACGGCGTATCATCAAGTGGCTCAAAATTATCCCGCCGTGACAGCCAAAGGACTTCTTCCACATTCCCGTCATTTCCGCCAAGCAGATACTCCACAAGCTCCGCCCCGCTCTGACCACCGCCGATAACCGCGACCCGTTTGCCATGCAAATCAGGCAATCGCGATTTTGCCTGGCTTGTATGGAAACATTTCTCAACCGGCAGATGACGTGCCCAACCGGGCACAAAAGCAGGCTTTCCGATGCCAATTGCAAGATTGCGCGCCACATAGGTGCCATTGTCTGAACGCACCTGGAAGTCATTGCCGTCAAATTCGACTTCCCGCACCGCATTATTGAACAGAAGCCCGCCAAGATGATCCGCAACCCATTTCAGATACGCTGCAAACTCCCGACGCGGTACGGCTGCAAAATCGGCATTCATGAAATCAAGCATACGTTTCTGGCTGACCATGTAGGACAGAAACGACCATTTGCTTGTCGGGTTGGTAAGGGTCACAAGATCCTTCAGGAAAGATGTCTGAAGTTCAACACCGGGCAGCATCATGTCGGGATGCCAGGCAAATTCAGCCTTTTGTTCCAGAAATGCATATTTCACATCGCGAACGTCATCAAGTTGTGCCGCAAGACTAAGATTGAAAGGACCAATCCCGATCCCGACCAGATCCAGCTTATCCATCTTCTGAGTCCTTCTAATTGCCTGAAAATTCGGAGCTGACTGTCTGTTCAAACGCACGTTGCAAACGTCGTCCAAACAGTCTGTGAAATGCAGGGTCACCAATGATGGTCAAATGGTCTGTGCCAGGAATGTGTTCTGGTTGCTCGGCCCGACGTGACAGGGCCTGCCAGTCAATGAGATCAAGCTTGCGACTTACGGTATCACCTGCCAGCCAGGATGCGATTGGTGCGTCATAAGGAAGAAGTTCATGGCGCCGAAAGACAAGGGCATTATCAATCAGCACCCAAAAAGTGTGCTCCCGTGTCCCAATTCCTGGACCATCTATCGGAAGGCCAAATTCGCTTTTACCGACGAAATGGACAAACTGCGCATAGGCAAGATCATCCATCAGCGCCAAAAGGCGTTCCCATTCCTCGCGCATTGCGGTTTGTTGTAGCCAGCGGCGAATGTTGCTTTCGATCTCCTCACGCTCCCCCGGTTGGAATTTTGGTCGGGCATTCAGATCAAAATCATCATCCATGTCACAAACATCGACCATACCGATCAGACGCAGATCAATATCGCGGCCCAACATCCGGGCGGCTTCATAGGCAAGCAAGCCTCCCCACGACCAGCCAAGAAATGCACAGGATCGTCCTTTGGCCTCGCGATGCACGATCTCGGCATAGCGTGCGCTAATGTTTGATACAGAAACGTCAAGTTCCTGACTGTCTGAAAGCGAATGGCACATGAACCCCACAGCCGATTGATCCGCACCAAGGCTTTTAACCAGCTTCATATATTCACGCGTGCTGACCAGAAGCCCCGGAAAACAATAAAGAACGGGCTGCTCTGGCCTGCCTTTCTGCAAATGCACAATGTCAGCACCCGGTTTGCATTCCGGTTCAAAAAGCGCCGTCAGAAAGGTTCGGACTGTCGGGAAATTGAAAAGATCGGTGATTTCAGCATTTCTATCCGGGAACTGTTCACGAATCTTTCCCAGCACCCGAAGAGCGGTGATCGAGTTTCCCCCGATTTCAAAAAAATTATCGCTAACGCCAATGTCATCAAGTCCCAGTGCCGATTTCCAGATCGCAAGCACAGCGATCTCATCATCATTTGCAGGAAGCGTTATCGTACCTTCCCGACGTGGCAGAGGAAGCTGTGCCTTGTCGACCTTGTGATTGGCATTGAGCGGAAGCATCGTCATCTCAATGATGTAACCAGGCACCATTGAGCTTGGTAAAAGCTGCTGCAAGCGCGCACGAACTGAGCGGGTATCAACCGACGCACCCGATCGCGGAACCACATAGGCAATCAGTTCAAGCCGGGATGCAACATCCGCCGCGATAACCACGCAGTTGGCAACATCATCAAACCCGCGCAGGACAGTTTCAATTTCCGCTGGTTCAATCCGATGACCACGGATTTTGACCTGATCATCGACACGTCCGGCAAACTGGATCATGCCGTCTGGCAAGAAACGCCCCAGATCACCGGTGCGATACATCCGCGCGTCATCGGCAAGCGCAAATTTGTCATAAACAAAAAGGCTGTCGGTCTTTTCCGGCAAATTGTTATAGCCGCGTGCCACACAATATCCACCAAGATGGATTTCACCGATCTCGCCATCGGCAACCGGATTGCCATCACCGTCAAGGATATAGGCCCAACGATCACCAACCGGACGCCCGATCGGGGCGGTTACTGTCTCACAAAGCTGATCCTGATTAACCCGCCATAACATTGGGGTCATCACCGTTTCGGTCGGGCCGTAACCATTGATCAGATAGCGTGAATTGATCGCACGAGCGATGCGATTGAAGGTTTCTTTTGGCATTGCCTCGCCACCAAAAGAACAAAGCGTCAGATCAAGTGTCTGTTCCTTTTCTCGTAACCAGCCGGCCAATTCATGAACGTAGCTTGTCGGAAACGATGCATGCGTAACGCCGTGATTGCGGATCGCACCGACCGTGTCTTCAGGTGTCCAGAGAAGCTGATCTGGCAACAGAATGCTGCCCCCGGCCATCAGCGGGACAATCCATCGTTCGTGGCCACCGTCCGAAGAAAAAGGAAGAAATGGCAGTTCCCGCGATGTTTCATCCATAAGATAAAGCGGACCAGTCGCGTTCAAATGATCAACGAGAGGACCGTGATCAACCATCACGCCCTTTGGCTTTCCTGTCGAACCAGATGTGTAGATGACATAGGCCAGTTGATCTGCACTCGGTGTTGTAGCTTCAAACCGGACTTCCTCTGTCCCGACATCTTCAACCAGAACGGCTTCAAGATCATGGTTGCCCAAGCTTGCCAAACCATCGCGGCTGGTTACGGCGAAGCGCGCACCGCAATCAGATAGCACATGCCGGTTGCGGGTTTCGGGATGCTGTGGGTCCACCGGAACAAACGCACCACCCGACTTCCAGACCCCCAGAATGGCGGCAATCGCCATCGCTGACTTCGGCAAAACAACAACAACAACGTCACCAACCCCAACACCCCTTGCCACAAGCGCATGTGCAATCGCGTCTGAGGTTTGCTTCAAACGTTTGCGCGACCAGTCATCGTTCGTCGCCAGAATGACTGTCCGGTCCGGATCGCTTTGGCAAAAACGGTCAATGACTTCATGTGGATACCCCGTCATGGGCCAAGGGGCCTCTGCCCAAGGTAATCCATTCGTAATCAAGTGCTGGTCTGACTTGGAAAAGGGCTTTGTAGCCAAATCAAAAGAAGCGGCAGATACCGCCTGAGAACCGTTCATGGTCGTCTCCATGCTGACAAAGCAATTATTGCATTTGCAGGGGAGACGATCCGTTCGGATGTAAATTCAGTTTTTTCTGCACGCAAACGCAAAAAAGATCACTGAACTTCCTGCCCTCTCACTCGTCCGGACTAGAGCAAGATAATCGGCCCCGATGGGCTGGTACCATGGAAACAAGGAGTCCCGGACATGAATGTCATGACACAAGAAAGCCCAACACAATCCTCGATGAAAACATTTCAGATCAAACACTTCCAGCAGGTGGGCAGGCGGCATTCCGTAGTCGAAGGTGGGCACCTGCACCTGTCTGGCGAAAACGAGAATCACGACTTTTATTTTACACTGACATCAAATCAGATCGTCCTTGATGATATCGCCAGTATGACTTTATGTGTTCTTGACCAATATGGTTTGGCTGCTTTGGCCGAGGCGCTTTTTGCCGTTCATCCGGCACGCTATGAAATCCGCCTTCCCAATCAACTTGATCCTGACTGGCTTAGCCAGATGGCCCGAAGTGGATTGATTACTCACACTGCAGGCGACAATACCATCTATTCAGGTGACCTATACCAACTGTCTCTTAACTGGCTGGAGCATCCTGAAAGGAATAGCTTTCCGCTACGCTACACCTCAACGAATGGCCGTCGCCATCCGGTTCGTCGACCAAGCGCGCACCAGACGCTCTATTCCCGCTACATTCCATGGATCAATAAAACGATCCGTTTTGAACTGGCTGATCCAACGCGCCACCTTGGGTATTTCCATAAATGGATGAATGACCCACGCGTAGATGTTTTCTGGGAAGAATCTGGCACGAAAGCAAAGCATCAGACCTTCCTTGAGAATCGACTGAATGATCCCCGAACCGAACCGCTTATCGGATTTTTTGACGATGCCCCTTTCGGGTATTTCGAACTCTATTGGGCACAGGAGGACCGGCTGGGCGAACACTACGCGGCGGAGGATTTTGATCGTGGCTGGCATGTTGCAATCGGCGAGGAAGCCTTTCGCGGCAAGGAGTACCTCACAGCATGGCTGCCATCACTGATGCATTATATGTTTCTTGATGATCCTCGCACCCAGCGGATCGTCGGCGAGCCCGACGCTGGTCATGACCAGCAAATCCGCAATCTTTTACGTTCAGGCTTTGCTGGTCTCAAACAGGTTCGCTTCCCGCACAAAACATCTCTTTTGGTGATGCTACTGCGTGAACGGTTCTTTGATGACCGGCTTCATGTTCCGGACTTTGTTCGTAACGAGGATATATCCTGATGCGTAAACGCGAACTTCCGGACCTGAATGATCCTGCGATCATGCGTTTGATTCTGCGACTGGCCTTGCCTTCTGTAGCGGGGCTTTCGATCAATGCGATCAATCAGGTTGTCGATGCCTTTTTTGTCTCGCATTATGCGCTCAGTGCCATGGCTGGTGTAACGCTCTCCATCCCGTGCTTCATGCTTGTCGGTGCCATTGGTCATGGATTGGGTATCACGGCCTCAACCGAAATTGGTCGTGCGCTTGGTCGTGGAAATGCAAATAATGCAACTCGTGCGGCTTCACTCGCATTGGCACTGGCGATCATATTCGGAATTATCGTTGCCACCCTGATCTTCCTCTTTCATGTTCCGATCCTGCATATCCTTGGTGCAAGCGGTGACGCCTTTGGTGAAGCTGCAATCTATATGCGGATTCTTGGTGCCTGCGCCATCTTGGTACTTTTGCAGATCGTATGTGATTTCATTGCAATAGGCGAAGGCAACAGCCGGTTCTCCATGTACACCCTGATCGGATCGTTTGGTCTGAACATGACCCTTGATCCGATCCTGATTTTCGGGTTTGACATGGGCGTTGCCGGCGCGGCCTGGGCAACCGTTATCTCGCAGGTCGCGGCCCTTTGCGCATATATCTATTACTTCCGCAAACGTCTGGGCCATGTGCATCCAGCGGTATCGGCTCTTCGTCAACTGAAATGGCGACCTGCCCTTTATCCTTTCGCAAAGCTTGGCATACCGGCAAGCTCGACGACTATACTTGCATCCGTTTGCTTTGCCATTTTGATGCAGGCGGCAAACGTTCATGGAACCGAGGATGAACTGGCCGGACTGGCCATTTCTCTTCGCATCGTGCTGCTGGCAATCCTGCCAATCATCGGCTTTTGCCTTGGAGCACAACCGATCCTGAGTTATGCGGCCGGTGCTCATAATCAAAATCGCTTTGATGCCGTTTTCAAAGGGATCGTTCTTTATTGCACCAGTTTTTCGTTCAGCTGTGCCGTTATTGCATTTCTGTTTGGTGACCTACTGATTACGGCATTTGTTGATCGTACAGATCTTGTCGAATTTGGAGGGCATCTGCTTGATGTTCTCGCCATCCAGATCGCATGCATCGGGATCTACCAACCAATGGTGTCGCGGTTTCAGGCCGCCAACAATGCCCGACACGCAGCGATGGTAAGCATGGCCCCACAAGGTTACATACAGATCCCACTCGCCATCCTTTTACCAACGGCCATCGGGTTTGACGGAATTGTCATAGCACCTGCACTTGCCGCTGTGCTGACGACCCTGCTTGCGGTTTTCCTTACCTTTTCGGGGATCAGATCACTTCCCATCAAGGAGCTTTCATCATGAATGAACTGCCCTCAAAGCCATTGAGTATACATCAGGGCGAAACACGGCATTTGGGTGCGCATGACCCAAATTATGAACGACACTTCCGTGCTGTTTCTCAACCGATTTATCAAACATCCCTTTTCGCATTTCGTGATTTTGACGACATGGCAAATGCCTATGCCGGGAATCCTGGTGGACCGATCTATGCCCGTGGCGACAACCCGACTGTCATGGCCTTCGAACGCGAAATCGCCAGGCTGGAGAACACCGAAGCCTCCCGGGCGTTTGCCAGTGGGATGGGTGCTATCAGCGCAACGGTCATGGCCCTTGTTGTACCAGGTGATCGAATTCTGACTGTCCATAATGTCTATTCGGATGCCTATCGCCTGTTTGAAACGATGCTCAGACCAATGGGCGTCGAAATTGACTATGTCGATGGCAAAGATACCGATGCCGTTATTGCCGCTATTACGAATGCAAGGTTACTGTTTCTGGAAAGCCCGACATCGCTTACCTTCGAGTTACAGGACCTTGAAAAGCTCGCCTCTGCTGCGAAGTCAAACGAGGTCATTACGGTCATTGATAATTCTTGGGCGACACCTTTTTTTCAAAAACCTGCGGATCACGGCATTGACCTTGTCATTCATGCCGCATCAAAATTCCTGTCAGGACATAGCGATACCGTGGCAGGCGTTGTTACAGGACGACAATCATTGATCGACCGCATCAACGGATCGACCTTCCCCTATCTTGGTGGAAAGCTTGGACCGTTTGAAGCATGGCTTCTTCTGCGTGGGCTTGATACCCTCGAACTGCGGATGCAAAGGCACGCCCTGAACGGAGAATATCTGGCCAGAAATCTTGCCGAGCATCCACAGGTTTCATCCGTGCTTTATTCCGGTTTCAGTGACCACCCCGGGAATAAAACCCTGCACGGTCATTCCAGCCTGTTTTCGATCATTCTTGATGACGCCGTTGATATCCGGACTTTTAGCAACGCACTTCGAATATTTCGCCTGGGTGTCAGTTGGGGCGGCCCTGAAAGCCTCGTCGTGCCTGCGGCTGCGGTACTTCATCAGAAATACGATGTCAGCGCGTTCCGTCACTTCAAACTCAACCCGCAACTTGTCCGCATCTATGGCGGACTTGAGAACCCCGAAGACCTGCTTGCCGACCTCAAACAGGCAATTGCCGTCGCTCTGAAACGGTAGACGCAGGCTTTTCAGAGCGACCAAAAGCAAAGGGCACCAAGACGGCGCCCTTTTCGTTCTTTGCCAAACAGACAGAACTAACTGCTGCTCACAGAAACCTCAATCCGCCGAGATCCGGGGCGGGCCAACAACGCCAGTATCCGCTCAAGAGGGCCGCGCGATGTCACCCTGAACCAGACTTGCGCAAACACAACCCATCCCAGATACATCACCAATGAAATCCACAGGCAGTCGATCAAACTGACCTGATTGTGTAATCCTGCACCATATCCAAAAAATGCAAGTCCCATGATCAATGACATGCCAAGATAAATGGTCAGTGACATGCGCCCTGCCGGTGCAATGAACGATGTCAAACCGGCACATGATTTCGACATGAATCCTCCCATCGCCACTGACACCAGAACAAGAGACAGCGGTACAGCGAAAAGAGGACGCAAAATCAGGGTCATCATAAAGAAGCGTTCTGGTTCTGCTGATGCCGGCAAGGCGGCCAACACACCATATACCACGCTACCCAGAATTGCCGGGATGACAGCAAACGATGCAATCAAGCGCAACCTGGCAATCAGAGCATCAAATCCAAGCGCATCACAATATCGTGCGGCGGCCAGCCCGCCACACATCGCTGATGCCACCAACAGATAATTGCTCCAAAGACAGTAAAGCTGGAACCCGCTCCAGCTATCAAGCCGGACGGCCATGACATCGGCAAAACTTCCCGACGCCAACACTTCGGAGAGCGGTATGTCGGGTGCAATATAAGGTGCAGGATTTATGATCGTGTTTACACCAAACATGGCATTGCCAATAACAGCCAAAGCCCATAGTCCGACGGAATAGATCAGAAGAGTACGGACCGAATGATTGCGTACAAAGATCAACAACAGACCAATGAAGGCATAGGGTAAAAGAATGTCTGCTTCAAACAGCAGCGTAAGGTTCACCAGGCCAAACAATGCCAAAACCGCGAGACGTCGAATGTAGAATGACAGACCGTAACGTTGAAACTGTTGAAAAGCAGCAAAACCAAACAGCGCAGAAAAGATCAGGATAAACTTGCTTTCAAATAGCCCCTGAATCACACCAGCAGCGATGGCATTCGCCCAAAGTGGCGTTGCATCCTGCCATGCCCCACCGGCAAAGCCATACGTGATGGCAAAAAATGGCAGATTGACCACGAGTATCCCAAACAGGGCAAACGCACGAAGTGCATCAATTGACGGTTCGCGTTGCTTGAACATTTATCTTTCCTTTGATGATAACGCGTTAAAGGAAAGACGTTTGGGACATCTGCAAGTTCAGGCTAAAGACGGTCGCTATATCTCAAAGCGAGAGCGCATCTCTATCTTTACGATCAATTTCGTTACGTGAACAGTAGAGCTACCGATCAATATAGCCCCGAATTGAGGCAACCATCCCTAAAGCAAATAAAATTCGCAACTCGTAAACCGTAACCTATGAAACAAAACACCCCGCTCGACTTTCACCGAACAGGGTGTTTTGATCTAGAGCATTGTTATATCTCGCACAGGAGCGAATTATAACAGAAGTGGTTGCGGGGAGAGGATTAGCGCTCGCGCTGCTCGCTCAGCTCCGGCCAATGGCCTCCGCAAAGAACCTGGCAAACAGGCTTGGCCTGTTTGCGGGTTCAACATCCGTCATCCCCGAAGCCAAAACGACAAAACCCCGCCGGATAGCGGGGTTTGATCGTTTGGTTGCGGGGAGAGGATTTGAACCTCTGACCTTCAGGTTATGAGCCTGACGAGCTACCGGGCTGCTCCACCCCGCGTCAGGGTGTATTAACCGGTGGGTTAAATAGATAACGCCGCATCATGAAGTGAGGCGGCGCTGGATGTTTT
>NZ_AUNC01000017.1:0-65351 GCF_000714555.1 Thalassospira permensis NBRC 106175
AACCCGGCCAAGGGGCCGGGTTTTGAAAGCTTCGGCTTTATGTGGGAAAATCAGGCTTCCCAGCCAAGCTGCATGGCTATTTTAACCGCCTGCGTACGGTTCGCGGCACCAAGCTTTTTGAAAATGCCGGTCAGGTGAACCTTCACCGTGATTTCGCGGACCGTAAGCTGCTTGGCGATTTCCTTGTTGGACAGACCTTTGGTCAGCAGGGCCAGAACTTCACGTTCCCGATTGGTCAGTTGACGCAGGGGATTGTCAGGAGCAAGCCCATCCAGATCAATTTCACCCGGACGCGTGTTGCTGCCATCATCTTCCAGAAGTGCCGACGGAATGTATTTTTCCCCTGACATGATCAGGCGGAGCGCATTGATCAGCGACTTGCCAGACAGGGTTTTGGGCAAATAGCCCGACGCACCATGTTCAAGTGCATTGAGCACATCGCTGCGTTTGACCGATCCTGACAAAATGACGACCGGAATTTCCGGATGTTTCTGCCGCATTACGGTCAGGCCCGAAAGCCCGTTCATGCCTGGCATGTTGAGATCTAGGATCGTCAGTTCGACCGGCGTATCGCCATCGACGATGGAAAGTGCTTCGGCAAAGTCTTTTGCCTGGGCAATTTCGACTTCTGGCGCCGCCGTTTTCAGAAAGGATGTGATCCCGTCTCTAACGAGGTCATGGTCGTCCGCTAGCAGGATGTTCATGTTATTGTGCCGTACCCGTTTTTAGCCGTCTCCCGCAAAAGGCGGTACCGGTATCGCGTCCCGCACCCAAACATACGGAAACACGCAAAGTTGTCATCTTCCAAATTTCGCGTCCCCCCGGACGCGAGCGCAGCATTAAATAATTCTGATGTCCTGTCAAACTGCAGGATGGATTTCAGGGGGTGGAATTATCCATGAGGATAGTATTCTGCGTAATGTGATAAAGATATTGTCGCGTATTGCATAGTAAAGTTCATTGAATCTCAAGTTATATGGCCAGAGAAAATCATGCGGAAATCGAAAAAATGTCGTTCGCGTCGTTTCTCGGTTGCCGATCGTTCGACATCACTTCTGGTGCATCACTGCCAAGTGCTGCGCGTTGCAAACTTGCGTCTCGGAAGGCTGCCATATCGGCGCCTGATGGTGCGTTTGGTGCAAGCGCTGCATTCTGAATGGTTGCCAGGGCGCGTTCTCTGTCTTCCTTGCTCCCGACAAGGCTAACACCGATATCGACATGTCCGCCAACGGCGTATGCCTTTCCATCCGGCCCTATCTGATATTCATATTGCGGGGCAGAAGCATACATGCCTGCCGCCGCTGCGTGGGCCTTTTCTTCCTGTTTTACAGCCGAATCTCTAGCTTGCAGTTTTGCAACTGCCGCCTTCTCCGCATCACTCATATCCGCCGGGTTTTTAGGGCCGGCATTATTGCTTTCGGCATTGTCTTCGCTGGCCTCGCGGGCTTTGCGATACTCGCCGCGACTGACGCCACTGGCAACCGCCTGTGCTTCGGTAAGTGTCCTTGGGTCTACGATACGCGTTCGAACCCCGGCTGCTGAGACATCGCCAAAACCATAAGCACCATTTGAAAGTCCGGATTTATTGCCAGGTTTAACTTCGAGCGCTTCGTATTCGGCCAAAACCCTGCCATCAGCGGTTTGTGCAACTTCCCTGACATTCAGGACAATGCCCAATCCACCGCTAGCGGGGTTCGTTATGGTTTGACCGGTCGTAATCATCGGATCGAAATGGTTTTCCGTGGCGATACAAAATCGATACGTAAGGATAGCAGGAAAATTCGCAGGAGTCTCGCCCGGTGTCTATACCTTTGGTGCCTTGCATGAAGCATGCTGTCTTGCGTGCCAAACTATAGGCTGTTACAGGAAAGTCTGGATTTTGGATGCCCCCAATTCTTGGGCAATAGCCTTTCAAGACAGGAAAACTGATCGTGATGTCCGACTTTGTCATTCCCGCAAATGAAACGGTTCTGGTTACCGGGGCTGCCGGTTTTATCGGATCGCATCTTTGCCAGAAGCTGCTGGATCAGGGCAGCACCGTAATCGGGCTTGATAACGTCAACGATTATTATGACGTCACGCTGAAAGAAGCCCGGCTTGCACGGCTTGAAGGGCGGGACGGTTTCAAATTTGTTCGCATGAATCTGGAAGATCGCGATGGTATTGCTGATCTGTTCGCAACCGAAAAGCCGACCTATGTCGTCAACCTTGCGGCCCAGGCTGGCGTTCGCTATTCGCTTGAAAACCCGCATGCCTATATTGATGCCAACCTTGTCGGTTTTACCAATATCCTTGAAGGCTGCCGCCATAACGGCGTGAAGCATCTGGTCTATGCCTCAAGCAGTTCGGTTTACGGCATGAATACCGAAATGCCGTTTTCGGTGCATCACAATGTCGATCACCCGATCAGCCTGTATGCGGCGTCCAAAAAAGCCAACGAGCTGATGGCGCATACCTATAGCCATCTTTACCGCTTGCCGACCACGGGCCTTCGTTTCTTTACGGTGTATGGTCCTTGGGGGCGGCCTGATATGGCGTTGTTCCTGTTTACCAAGGCCATTCTGGAAGGACGTCCGATTGACGTCTTTAACGAAGGAAAAATGCGCCGCGACTTCACCTATATCGACGATATCGTCGAAGGTGTTCATCGCTGCATTTCAACCGTTGCTGCCCCTAATCCCGACTGGAACCCGGCCAAGCCGGACCCGGCAACCAGTTCGGCACCCTATCGCGTGTTCAATATCGGCAACAACAGTCCGGTCGAACTGATGCACATGATTGAAACGCTTGAAAAGGCACTGGGCAAGACGGCTGAGAAAAACATGCTGCCGATGCAGGCCGGCGATGTTCCGGCGACCTATGCCGATGTCGATGCCCTGACCGATGCCGTCGGCTTCAAGCCGGAAACCTCGATTGAAACGGGGATTGGTCGGTTTGTTGAATGGTACAAAGCCTTTTACGGGTAAGGCTTGGTTTGTTAGGGGCAGGCGTGATTGCGCCTGCTCTATACCACAAGTCATGCATGCATACTGCGCTTACAGCGTTATGCTTTTGCGTGGTTTTCTAAAATGTCTGGAAAATGGTGCTGCTGGGGAGATTTGAACTCCCGGCCTCTCCCTTACCAAGGGAGTGCTCTACCCCTGAGCTACAGCAGCCCTTAAAAAAAGGCTGATCGTCGGGCAATGGTGCTGCTGGGGAGATTTGAACTCCCGGCCTCTCCCTTACCAAGGGAGTGCTCTACCCCTGAGCTACAGCAGCATCGAGCCCTTGCGGTGCGGGCGGGTTATAGGCCACTGGCTGGCAATTGGTCAAGCCCGAATTATGCGAAGATTTTTGATCTTGCGCGGATGGTGCAATTTTGTTGGTCAAGGCTGCATTCTGCTTCGGAATATTCTATAAAAGCCGGACCTTTGGAACCAGAAACGTATTGGCAAGATGACAGCACAGCAAAGCAAGCAATATCCCGCGACCAACGAAGAACGCAAAAAACGCGAGGCCGAAGCCCTGCGTGCCAATCTGGCGCGCCGAAAGCAGCAGCAGCGTTCGCGCAAGACGGTGGATCAGAATACCAAGGAGGACGAACAGGGCAGCGGTTCGGACGGTTCGGGCAAGGATTAGTCCGCTTCCCACCGGTTTCGGAGCCCCATTTCAAGAAAAATGCCAATTTGGCCCGATTGCCCGCATCGTCCGGTTGATCTTGCATGCCCCGCACGGGTAAAACCAATGGCACAATGCCAATTTGTACAACAGGGGTGGCGATATGTCGGTAAGACCGGATCACTGGATACGCCAGATGGCACAGGAAAAAGGCATGATCGAACCGTTTGTCGACGGTTTCAAACGCGATGGTGTCATTTCCTACGGGGTCAGTTCCTATGGCTATGATGCCCGGGTTGCCGACGAATTCAAGATTTTCACCAATGTCGACTCGGCCATTGTCGATCCCAAGGAATTTTCCGATGCAGGGTTCGTCAATCGCCAGACCGATGTCTGCGTGATCCCGCCCAACAGTTTCGCCCTGGCGCGCACGGTGGAATATTTCCGTATCCCGCGCGACACGCTGGTGATCTGCCTTGGCAAGTCGACCTATGCGCGGTGCGGCATCATCGTCAATGTCACCCCGCTCGAACCGGAATGGGAAGGGCACGTCACCCTTGAATTTTCCAATACCACGCCGCTTCCGGCCCGCATTTACGCCAATGAAGGGGCCTGCCAGTTCATTTTCCTGAAAGCCGAAAGCGAATGCGATACCTCCTATGCGGATCGCGCAGGAAAATATATGGGCCAAAAAGGTGTCACGCTGCCACGCCTGTGATAAAGGCAATGGCATAAAGGCGGCATCGCCAAAGACACGAGTAACCGCCATGTCGCAATCGGCATGGTCATACGAGGATTGAATGGACAAGATCAAGATTTCCGGCGGTCGCCGCTTGCAGGGCAAAATTGCAATTGGCGGTGCCAAGAATGCGGCCCTTCCGCTGATGGCAGCAGCCCTTCTGACCGATGAGACGCTGACCCTTTCCAACCTGCCGCATCTGGCCGATATCACATCGATGGCTAATCTGTTGGGGCAGCATGGTGTCGCGTTGCATCTGAACGGCCATGCGCCCAATGGCGGCCATACCGGTCGGGTTCTGGAAATGACGGCCAGGGAAATCGCATCGACAACCGCACCCTATGATCTGGTCCGCAAAATGCGGGCATCGGTTCTGGTGCTGGGGCCGCTGGTCGCGCGGTGTGGGGTTGCGCGTGTGTCGCTGCCCGGTGGCTGTGCGATTGGTAACCGTCCGGTTGACCTGCATCTGAAGGCGCTTGAAGCCATGGGCGCTGAAATCCACCTGACCGAGGGCTATATCGAAGCCCGCGCCCCCGAAGGGCTCAAGGGCGGGCATATCCTGTTCCCGCAGGTATCGGTTGGCGCGACCGAAAACGCCCTGATGGCGGCGTCCCTTGCCGATGGTGTGGTCACAATCGCCAATGCGGCCCGCGAACCCGAAGTCACCGATCTGGCCCATTGCCTTGTCGCGATGGGGGCCGAAATTGAAGGTATCGGCACCGATACGCTCAAGGTCACCGGCAAGCCGCGCCTGCATGGTGCGGAACATTCCGTCGTGCCGGACCGCATTGAAACCGGTACCTATGCCATTGCCGCCGCCATTACCGGGGGCGAGATCGAGTTGGTCGGAACAAAGGCCGAACTGATCGAAAGCCTGATCGTCTCCATGCGCAAGGCCGGTGTCGAGATCGAGGAAACCAAAGACGGCATGATCGTGCGCGGCAATCGCGCCGCCCTTAAGGGCGTTGACGTCATGACCGAACCCTATCCCGGCTTCCCGACCGACATGCAGGCGCAATTCATGGCGCTGATGGCAGTGGCCAATGGCGCATCCATGATCACCGAAACGATTTTTGAAAACCGTTTCATGCATGTCCCGGAACTGAGCCGCATGGGTGCTGATGTCAACGTGCATGGCCGATCCGCGATTGTGCGCGGCAGTGCCAAACTCTCAGGTGCCGAAGTCATGGCGACCGATCTGCGCGCATCGGTATCGATGGTACTTGCAGGCTTGGCAGCCGAGGGCGAGACGATTATTAACCGTGTCTATCATCTGGACCGCGGTTATGAGCGGCTGGAAGAAAAACTTGGCGCCTGCGGGGCGCAGATCGAACGTGTCCGTGTTCCTGCATAATTACCCTGCATAATGACATGGGCTATCGGCCAGCAGGCCGGGACAGACAGATAAACGCGTAAGGCGACTGATTGATGAGTGACGAAAAGCTGGTGCTGGCCCTGCCAAAGGGGCGCATTCTAGACGAGGTAATGCCGCTGGTGCGTGCCGCCGGGATCGAACCGGAAGCCGCATTTGACGATCCGAAATCCCGGGCCCTGCGTTTCGCCACCAATCATCCGCATATCGATATCATCCGTGTGCGCAGCTTCGACGTTGCAACATTTGTTGCCTTCGGGGCGGCCCATATCGGGGTATGCGGCAATGATGTCCTGATGGAATTCGATTATTCCGAAATCTATGCCCCGCTTGATCTCGATATCGGGCATTGCCGCCTTGCCGTGGCCGAACCCGAAGAAATGATCGATGGCGATGATCCGTCGCGCTGGTCGCATGTCCGTGTTGCCACCAAATATCCCAACGTCACCCGCAATCATTTTGCCGCGCGTGGGGTGCAGGCCGAATGCATCAAGCTGAACGGGGCGATGGAACTGGCACCAACCCTTGGCCTGTGCCGTCGCATCGTTGACCTTGTATCGACCGGTAACACGTTAAAGGCCAACGGGCTTCGCGAAATCGAACATATTGCCGATGTCACCTCGCGCCTGATCGTCAACCGGGCCGCGCTTAAAACCCGTCCGACCGATGTTCAGCCCTGGATTGACCGTTTTTCCGAGGTGCGCAATGCCGATTAAACTTTCAATCACCGATGCCGATTTCGAAGAAGGCTTTGTCAAACTGCTTGGCATGAAGCGGGAATCGGATGCCGATGTTGATGCCGCGGTTGCCGATATCATTGCCGATGTCCGCGCGCGCGGAGACGAAGCGGTGTGTGATTACACCAACAAGTTCGACCGCCTGAATATTGATGCCGCCGGTATGGTTGTGACAAAGGACGAAGTCGATGCTGCCGTTGCCGCAATCGATGCCGACCTTCTGCAGGCGCTGAAACTGGCCGCTGAACGCATTCGTTCCTACCATGATCGGCAAATGCCGTCTGACGAACGTTATACCGATGCAACCGGGGTCGAACTCGGCTGGCGCTGGCGTCCGGTATCGGCGGCGGGGCTTTATGTGCCCGGTGGGCTGGCATCCTATCCGTCGTCGGTCCTGATGAATGCCATTCCGGCCAAGGTTGCCGGCGTCGAACGTCTGGTGATGGTCGTACCTACACCTGATAACAAGATGAACCCGCTGGTTCTGGCCGCCGCATGGATTGCCGGGGTGGATGAAATTTACCGTATCGGCGGGGCGCAGGCGATTGCCGCATTGGCCTATGGGACGCAAACCATCAAGCCGGTCGACAAGATCGTTGGTCCGGGCAATGCCTTTGTCGCTGCCGCAAAGCGTCGCGTTTTCGGGCAGGTCGGGATTGACATGATCGCCGGCCCGTCGGAAATCCTTGTGGTTGCCGATGGTTCCAACGATCCAAGCTGGGTCGCGGCTGATCTGCTGTCGCAGGCCGAACATGATCCGGTCGCGCAGTCGATCCTGATTACCGATGATGCGGATTTTGCCGATCGTGTTCAGGACGCCATTGATGCGCATCTTGAAAAACTGCCGCGTGCGGAAATCGCCGGGGCAAGCTGGCGCGACTTTGGTGCAATTGTCTTGGTTGAAAATCTGACGCAGGCTCCGGCCTTGGTTGACCGGATTGCACCGGAACATCTTGAACTGGCTGTCGATGACCCGGACGCACTTGCCGAAGACATTCATCATGCCGGTGCCATTTTCCTGGGTCGTTACACGCCCGAGGCGATTGGCGATTATGTTGCCGGGCCAAACCATGTTCTGCCAACCGCCCGTTCGGCGCGTTTCTCGTCGGGTCTGGGTGTGCTTGATTTCATCAAGCGGTCGTCATTGATCAAATGCACGCCTGAAAGTCTGGCCAAAATCGGCCCGGCGGCGATTGCACTGGCCGAAAGCGAAGGTTTGCAGGCACACGGACTTTCTGTGGCGATCCGGTCCAACCGCATGTAAGCTGTTGCAGTGCAGCGCCGAGGGATCGCAGGGAGACTAAGATGGCAGAAATTGCAGACAACCAATGCATTGCCGGTATCTATCTCGACGAGAAATACAAGGTGCGTCGCCGCCCCGAGGTCGAGCACGAGCAGGCGGTGGCCATCTATGACCTTCTCGAAGAAAACCATTTCGCGCCAAAAGGCGGCTTCGAAGGTCCGTATTCGGTTCATATGCGCATCGAAGACAACCGCATCTATATGGATGTGCGCGGCGATGACGATACCGAAAACCTGACGACCATTGTCGTGCCGTTAACCCCGTTCCGCCGGATCGTGAAGGATTACTTCATGATCTGCGAAAGCTATTACGACGCGATCAAAAAGGCGAGTGCCGCACAGATCGAAACCATCGATATGGCGCGCCGCGGCCTGCATAACGAAGGATCCGAACAGCTTCGCGAACTGCTGTCGGAAAAGGTGACGATTGATGAAAATACCGCGCGTCGCCTGTTTACCCTGATCTGCGTCCTTCATATCCGGGGTTAGGGCACGGTGGCAGAAGAACTCCCCGGTTCGGTTCTTTTTGCCTGTAGCTTCAACGCTGTAAGATCCGTGATGGCGGCTGCGCTTATGCGTCACTATCACGGAACGAGGGTGTATGTTGAATGCTGCGGCTTGCGTGCCGGTGATCTTGATGGCTTTGCCGTCGCGGTCATGGAAGAAATCGGGCTGGATATCTCGACCTATAAATCCAAGACATTTGACGAACTTGAAGACGGGTTTTTCGATCTGATCATCACCCTGTCACCAGAAGCCCAGCACAGGGCGGTCGAAATGACCCGCACCATGGCCTGTGATGTCGAATTCTGGAATACCTTCGACGCCACGATTGTCGAAGGTTCACGCGAAATCCGCCTTGAAGCCTATCGACAGGTCCGCGACCAGATCAAAAAACGCATCCTTGAACGCTTCCCGGTCGGTCCCGCCCCCAAGGTCTAAACAGACGCCCCGTACGGGCCGTCAATCAGCGCGTCAAACGCATCCCCGTCCAGCACATGAATGCGTTCATCATGGGCATGCCGCATGCCGATGCGGGCATAAAACCGCTGCCCGATGACGTTTTCGGCATCGACCGACAGGCGGATATAATGCTGGCCACGTGTTCGGGCCCGTTCGGCAACCTTTGCAATCAGATGACGGGCAAAACCGCCGCCACGATATTCCGGGGCGACAAACAGGTCCTGAATGTAAATCCCGGCCTTGCCACGAAATGTCGAATAGCTCGGAAAATAAAGGCAAAGTGCGACCGGTGTATCCCCGTCATGCGCAATCAGGGCCTCGAACGCCGGGTTGGGGCCAAACCCGTCACGCGCCAGATCTTCCGCTGTGCTTTTGAATTTATCCTCGCACCCGGTGGCACGGGCAATTTCAAACAGCATGGCATGGATATCGTCAACATCCTGTGCGGTGGCGGGCCGGATTTGGGGCGGGTTGACGGGATGGGGATGATTGGCGGTCATGGTCAGGGTCCTTGATGGGGGCCTTGGAACCATAAAGGGGATCGGTCATGGGAAACAACATGATTTCCCGGTGCGGGTTAATGCCATCACGCAGGGCATGATTGAAATGCAGTGCTGGGCCGCTTTGTCCCTTGCGTGAAAGGGCTTGACCTTTTTGCGCGTTCGGAGCAGTTTGCGGGCCACCGGTAATTGGTATTGCAATACGAAAGCTAGGAGTCTCATGGCTAAAGAAGACGTTATCGAGTTTCAGGGCACTGTTGTCGAACTTCTGCCCAATGCGATGTTTCGCGTGAAGCTGGACAATGATCACGAAATTCTTGCTCATACCTCGGGCAAGATGCGCAAGAACCGCATTCGTGTTCTTGCTGGTGACCGCGTCAGCGTCGAAATGACGCCTTATGACCTGACCAAGGGTCGTATTACCTTCCGTTTCAAGTAATCCGGAACCTGTAATACCGCAAAAATTGACGTTGCCGGGCGCGCAGTTTAGGTTTGCGCGCAAGGTTGCGTTTTGCTGTGTCTACAACCCTTCTGGTTTGGCTTTGGATGTCTGTGGGGAGCCGCGACTTGTCGAAACTGATTTTGGCCTCTGCATCGCCGCGGCGTCTTGAGCTGCTGGCACAGATCGGAATTGTGCCAGATCAGGTTATCCCTGCTGATATCGACGAAACTCCGCATGATGATGAAAGTCCGCGTCGGCTTGCCTTGCGCCTGGCCGAGGAAAAGGCACGTGCGATTGCCGCCGACCATGCGGGATGCTTTGTTCTTGCCGCTGACACGGTTGTGGCCTGTGGCCGTCGCGCCTTGGGCAAGGCGACCGATACGAACGAGGCCCGCAAATTCCTCTCGCTGCTTTCCGGTCGACGTCACCGTGTTTATGGTGGTCTTTGTGTGGTTGCACCCGATGGTACGACCCGCGCGCGCGTGATCGAAACACAGGTGATTTTCCGCCGTCTTGGCGATGACGATCTTGCGCGCTATCTGGCCCATGACGAGTGGCAGGGCAAGGCAGGCGCTTATGCCATTCAGGGATATGCCGCAACCTTCGTGAAAAGCATCACCGGGTCCTATTCCAATGTCGTTGGCCTGTCGCTGTGCGAGGCTGACGGGATGCTGCGCGGTCTTGGTTTCAAACAGGGGATGTGATCATGGTGGCTGGCGGAACAGAAACAGACCGCCTGCTGATTGATGCCGTCGCATGCGAACGGCGCATCGCCCTGATCCGCAATGACCGGCTGGCGCGTTTATGGATTGATCGCGGTGGCCCGGCGCGGTTTGATATCCATCTGGGCCGTGTTTCGAAAATTCTTTCTGAAATGGCTGCGGCCATGGTGGTTCTTGACGGTGTCGACGATGGTCTGCTGCCGTTTGATCGCATTGACGGCCCGCTTCATGAAGGCCAATGGGTCATCGTGCAGATTTCCCGCCTCGGGTTCGAGGATAAAGGCCCGAAACTGACCGGCCGCATCGCGATAGAGGGGCTGGGCATGATCCTGCGCCCGAACGAGCATCCCACCGACGCAAAGCGCGGCGGTCTGGTGGAACTCCCCCGCAAGCTCAAGGACGAAAACCGGCGTGCGGTGCTCATGACCCTGTTCAAGGGGCTGATCGCCCGCGAAGAGGGCATCACGCTGCGCAGTCTGGCAATCGATTGGGATGACGGAGCATTGGCAGGCGAACTTGGACAGCTTCGATCTGTGTGGAAACGCGCCCAGGCGGCCCTTGCATCACCGGCAAAGCCGGTTGTGGTTTTCAAGGCATTGTCGGATGCCGATCAGCTGATCGAACGCCACGTGATGGCGGGCGGCGAATGCATTGTTGATGGTTCGGACGAATTTGTGCGTTTGCGTGGATTGTTGCGCGCACGTGGTTTGGATGATGCGCACCTGATCCGTCATGATGGCGCGCGCCTGCTATTTGATGATCAGGATATCGAAGACGATATCGCAACCGCCCTGCAACCGCGTGTGCCGCTTCCGGGCGGTGGCTGGATCGCCATCGAACAGACGACCGCACTTTGTGCGATTGATGTCAATGCAGGCGGATCGGATGCCGACAATGATCAGGCAAGGCGGGCAGAGCAGGTCAACTTGCGCGCCGCACCCGAAATCGTCCGCCAATTGCAGTTGCGCAATATTGGCGGTCTGGTGGTGATTGATCCGCTTCGCATGGCGGGCAAGGCATCGCGCGACCGGTTCGAAACCGCCCTTCGTGATGCCTTTGGCCCGGAAATGAGCGGTGCGGTTCAGTTTGGCGGGTTCACACGATTGGGTCTGTTTGAACTGACCCGGCAGCGCGGCGGCATTGCCCTTGTCGATTTGATGCAAGGCAGGCTGCCTGATCCGATGCCGACGCGAACGGCAGCATTGAACTTTGTGCTGCGTTCCGTGATTCGCGATATGCGCAGCGGGCAGGGCGGGCGATACAGGCTTTATCTGTCAAAGGACCTTGTCGCGGACCTTGTGCCGGGAAGCCACGGGCAACAAATTCTTGAACGTGCGATGGGGATGGCGCCGGAACTGGCCGCCGACGAAAGCCTTTCGCGCGCTGACTACAGGCTGGAGAAACTCTGATATGGTTGAAAAAAACACAGTTAAAACAGCAGGCTCGGGCTGTGCCATGTGCGGCAAGCCGGTGGTGGAAAAATACAGGCCGTTCTGCTCGAAACGCTGCGCTGATCTCGACCTCGGCAAATGGCTCAATGAAAGCTATGCCGTCCCGGCGACCGAACCGCCGGAGTATCTTGAAGACCTTGAAGATGAAGAAGATTTTCGCGCATAAAAAAAATGCGATTTGAGGCTGGACAAGCCCCGAAGGAGTTTGTATAACCCCGCTCGTTCCGCAGGGAACGCTCCGGAAACGGAGACGCTTAAAGAATGCCCGGGTAGCTCAGTTGGTAGAGCAGTGGACTGAAAATCCGCGTGTCGGTGGTTCGAATCCGCCCCCGGGCACCATCTTTAGGTAGCCCAAAACGACCCGGCCATTGGCCGGGTTTTTTGTGCCTGAAATTCCAGTCAAATTGAATTTTATCCATCCACACTTTCGCAATGGTTGCGGTTGGTTGCCGTGCCCGACATAATCGCGATTGAGCAGGGTGAATTATAGTGGGGCGCGGTTTTTTGCATAGTTTGGCAACCTTTTCTGCATATCCAGCGCGATGAGGAAGGGGGGGGCGTTTATCCGTGAGTGGTCGATCTCACTCGGTTTGGGCGGTGGTGCGCCCGAACCCCCGCCAACTAAACGGGGAATTTGATGAAAAGCATCCAAAAAATCTTTTCGCTACCGGTGCGGTTTGCTCGAAACACTATGGATGAGCTAAAGTTCATACATAGTGTTTATTTCCGGAATGATAGTGAATACACCTCGGAGGCGAGACGTAAGGCTGCAGAAAATTGGGAGCCGCTCTTTTTGGCTTTTTCGGAAAGCGTCTCGCGCATGAGACAATGGATAACCAAAGGGCTTTCTGCGGGGGCTATAGCGTCATTCACCTTATTAACAACCCATTTTCTAGGTAGTGAATGGGCCGAGCGCCTTCTGTATGTTTTCCTTTTCTTTCTCACAGGGTTAGTTCTTCAGTTCATCCAGCAAGCTTTCATGCTGTATCGCTCACTATGGCAGGCCATGAAGGATACTGTAATCACGCTCAAGGGCTTAGGAAGAAGGTCGAATAGTACGCCAATATTAACGTACTTGGTCATTTTGGGGGATGTTACTGCCTTCTATATGTTAGGTTCAGGCACAGTTCGCGGGCTAAACTTACTTTTCGAAGTTGCTAAAAGTACTTCCGCTAGTTTGCAATAAAACCGGTTCAATTAGGAAAGTGTTTGTATTGATTGCATCGAACTAAACTTCGACATCGTCTGGATCAGCCGGGTCCCGAACGAGCAATCGTAATCCCCGACACATCACGGGCCTTCGCCATCCTCGCCAACCGACGGCTCTCGGGCTTCTGACCCGCTCCGGTCACTTTCGGCCCTGATGGCATTTCCGGCAACCGGTTCGGCCCGGACAAACTTCGGGCGTCTGTCATTCGCGCCAAAGACGGACTTCGGGCGCACGGCCCCCACCTGCCCACCGTCGGCGGGCCAAAGCCCGCTGCTGCCATTGCTGCCGCCTCCGGCAAATTCGGGGTCCTTTCCCCGATAAGACGCACCTCTCCCGTCATGACAAACAAGCGTATTCGAAACCTGTTAGACCCGGCGCGAAATGCCGCCGTAATGGCTCCGCCATCCGCCGACCCATATCCTGCGGATTACCCCACCATCCTGTCTGTGTCTTTGCCGCTGCATCCTGATATCCTCTTTGATCCGGCCCCAAACGCAAAACCCCGCAAGGCACAAGGCCTTGCGGGTTTCGGTCCGGGTGCATTTCTCCCGTTGACTTTTATCTTATGCCATAAATAAAAGAACAAATCAAGAACTTTTTTGAAAAACTTTATATGCCGTCAGAAAAGGGAGGGAATCGCGGGCAACGGCAGCTTTTCATCCTCGACAAATTTGCGATTCGTCCGGGTGTTTTGATGATTCCTCATACCTTTGCTGCTCAAACGAACGTATCGCGTCGGTTCGGTTTTCAAATGAAAACAACCGTGTGCGCAAGATGTCAGCCGCAACATTAACGCTTGAAAAGAGACAGTTATGTCAGGAATGTTGCAGAAATTTTACATCCCGTTACCATGATGTCTGGCGGCTGGTTTCAAACTGCTGAAACACAAATCGGGCTATGACGTTATGGCAGACAGCGTGTTCTGCGCTGCAATAACAAACATCCAGGGGACCCTGATGGCCGAAAAGCAGATCGAGATCGAACTGAAGCTCCGTATCGATCCGAAACATGTATCGCGTTTGAAGCAGGCACCCGTCCTGCGCGAGGTCAAGGAAGGCCGCCGTCTTCTGACCACCCATCTTGTGTCCATCTATCATGACACCCCCAAGCTTTCGCTGGCCCGCAAGGGGCTGGCCCTGCGTGTGCGCAAGAAGGGAACGAACGGGTGGGAGCAGACCGTCAAGGCATCAAACGGACTGCGCGAAGCCCTGCCGGAACGTCATGAATGGAATGTCGAACTGCCCGATGGCGTTCTTGATCTGGATAAATTCACCGATGAAGACGTCGTCGGGCTGCTTGATAAGCACGTTAAAAAGAAAAAGATCGAACGGATTTTTGAAACCGACCTGAAACGCAGTGCGGTTGATCTGACCTATCGCGATGCGATCATGGAACTGGCAATCGATCAGGGTGTGGTGCGCACCGCGGAAAAAGAATCACCCCTGTCCGAGGTGGAGCTGGAGCTGAAGGAAGGCCATCCCGCCGCCCTGTTTGATCTGGCACTTGAACTGCAACGCACCGTACCCCTGTTCCTGAGCCTGCGGTCCAAGGCATCGCGCGGACGGGCGCTTTATCTTAACGAGACACCTGGCTTCTATAAGGCCCCTCCGGTCGGGCTTGCTGCCGATATGTCGGCCGAAATTTCGTTTCGGGCGGTTCTTGCGCAAGGGCTTCGGATGATCCTTGGCAACGAGGTCTGCGTGCGCGAAGACCTTCATATCGAAGGCTGCCATCAGATGCGGGTGGGGATGCGCCGCCTTCGGGTTGCGTTCAACCTGTTTAAGAAAAACCTGCCGCAGGGCGAGGCTGTTCTGATCCGCCGCCTGCTGAAACATTGCACCAAGGCGCTTGATGGCCTGCGCGACTGGGATGTTTTCCTGACCGAAACCCTGCCGATGGTCGAGGAACGGTTTCCCGATCATCCCGGCGTCGCCGATCTGCGCAAGGCTGCCGCCAAGCAGCGCGAAGCGGCCTTGGTGACCGCGCGCGAAATGCTTGAAAGTTTCGAGTATCAGCAGCTTTTGCTGTTGCTTGGCGCATGGTCGAGTTATTCGCGCTGGGCATCGGGGGCGGATGCCAGCCAGATGAAGGCGATGTCTGCGCCTGTCACAAAACTAGCAGAACCGCTGTTGAGCCGGGCCTATAAACGCGTGACCAAACGCGGCGACGACGTTGGCAAGCTTACGGTGCCACAACTTCACGCCTTGCGTCTGGATGTCAAACAGATGCGCTATGGCAGCGATTTCTTTGGCGAGGTTTATGCGGCCAAACCGGTCAATAAATTCCGCAAGGAACTGACGGGTTTGCAGGAAATTCTTGGCTGGCTGAATGATGTTGCCGTGGCAGAATCCCGCCTGATGGCCTTGCGGCCGCAGCTTTCCAAAGACGGCATGATCGCCATTGGCCTGATTTCCGGCTGGTTCGGTGCACGCGCCGATCATCGCCTTCAGGGGCTTGATAAGGCATGGAAGAAATTCGAAAAGCAGAAGCTGTTCTGGAAGTAGCCCGTCCGGCAAATCGAAACCGGGCGGCGGCTAGGTCGCTGCCCGTTTCATATCCTGATAAGCCGCCAGCGCCCGCTCACGGCCTTCTTTGACCCCGATCAGGGGCTCGGGATAGCTCTGCCCCAAATCCACCCCTGCGGCCTTCAGGATCAGCGGGGATGCTTCCCACGGCTTATGGATATATTGCGCGGGCATATCGGCAAGTTCCGGGACCCATTGCCGGACGTAACGGCCGTCCGGGTCAAATTTCTCGCCTTGCAGGACCGGATTGAAAATCCGGAAATAGGGGGCGGCATCGGCACCACAGCCCCCAATCCATTGCCAGGAAAACGGATTATTGGCCGGGCAGGCATCGACAAGCGTATCGTCAAACCATGCCAGACCTTCGCGCCAATGGATCAGAAGGTGTTTGACCAGAACCGACCCGACAATCATCCGCACCCGGTTATGCATATAACCGGTATGCCAAAGTTCCCGCATTCCGGCATCGACAATCGGAAAACCGGTTTGCCCGCGTTGCCAGCGTTCAAGCGCCTTCGGATCATCATCCCACGGGAAATCGGTGAATTGCCCCTGAAGCGGCACGGATTTCAAATCCCTGGCATGAAACAGGATGTGATGGGCAAATTCCCGCCAACCCAGTTCGGCCATGAATTTTGATGCGGTTTTGCCTTGGCCGGGATGGGCGTCGGCATAATGGTTTGCCGCGTGCCACACCTGCCGCGGGCTGATCTCGCCAAACCGCAGATGCGGGGACAGTTCCGACGTCACCCGATGATCAGGCCGGTCGCGCAGGTCGGCGTAATCAGAAAGCCTGCCATCAATAAAGTCATGTAGCTGATCCATCGCGCCCTGTTCACCCGGCGTGAACCGATCGGCAAAGCCGGTGGCCCAGTCAAACGGCTTGGGCGACAGATCAAGCCCGGCAATGTCCGTTTCATCGCTCAGTTGCAGATCGCCAAGCGGGATGCTTTCAGGGGCTTTTTTCGGTTCTGCGGGGGGTGGCAGTTTCAAACACGCCCGCCAGAACGGACTGAAAACCTTGAAGTCCGTTCCGGCCCCGGTTTTGACTTCCCATGGTTCATACAGCAATTGACCATTGAAGCTTTCGCATTCGATATTCTGATCGCGCAAGGATGATTTGATATCAGTATCGCGCGCGATGGACGCCTTGTCATAAAGCCGGTTCCAGAAAAGCGCGCCGATTTTGTGATCAGTTTGCAACTGATTGAAAACGTCCCGCGCATCCGATCTGAAAACCCGCAGACAGGGGGCCTTTTTTCCGGCCACTGTTGCAAGGCTTTCATCAAGACGCGTCAGGGTTTTTTCCAGCCACCAGCGCGTCGCCCCGCCCAATTGGGCATCAATCACCCGATCAAGGATAAATACCGGAAGCACGATGCCGTTATTTTGCTGTGCCCACTTTACGCTGGCGTTCAATGCCGGGTTGTCGGCAATACGAAGGTCATTGCGAAACCACATGATGGCAATCGGTGCGGCAGAAGCAGAAGGCATCCGGGAACTCGTACCTTGGGGGAGGAAGGGGGCAAAAGGGTGAGAGAGCACATCGACTGTGACAGCATAGAGGGATGTCGATGCGCTCTCTCTGGCTCGGGGTACATCATCATGTACGGCGGACCAGATTGATCAGTTCATCGAAACTTTGCGAAATCACATTCTTTTTCCATCCGGCAAATCCAAGCACCAGTCCGTGGGGCAGGTTGCCGCGATTTTGTGTCGATTTATCATGATAGTAGGATGAAAGCGCCCGGCAGTCGAGCTGCGCCTTGACCATCCTTTCCTGCAATTCCACATCGTCCTGGTCACCGATAAGGCGCGTGCAAAGATGCAATCCCCCATCCGATGGCAGGACCTGCAAAATATCGCTGGCGCGTGTCTCGATCAGGTCACGCAGATGCGCCCGGCGCTCACCGTAACTCAGCCGCATCTTGCGGACATGACCACCAAAATGTCCCTCGGCAAAAAATGCGGCCAGTGCCGCCTGTGCGGTGGGGGCGGGCACGCCATCGGCAAAGCCGCGCATCCCGCGAAATACCGGGATCAGGGCAGGTGGTAAAACCAGATAGCCAAGCCGGATACCGGGAAACAGGACGCGCGAAAACGTGCCGACATAAAGCACGCGATTTTGCCGGTCCAACCCCTGAAGGGACGATAACGGCGGCCCGTCATAGCGATAATCGCTGTCATAATCGTCTTCTACGATCCACGCATCATGGGCATCCGCCCATGCCAGAAGGGAAAGACGACGGGCAAGCGACAATGTCGTGCCCAGCGGATAATTGCGCGATGGCGTCGTGACCACAATGCGCGCCGGGGGACCCTGATCAAGCCTGTCGACCTGCAATCCATCGGTATCGACCGGGATCGGCAGCAACGTCGCACCACTGGCGGCAAGGACCCCGCGAATGCCTTCATAACCCGGGTCCTCGGTCGCGATCACGTCACCCGGATCAACAAGCGCACGCGCAATCAGGTCGAGCGCCTGCTGCGCACCGGAAACAATCATCACCTGATCGGCATCGCATTTGACCCCGCGCGATTGCCGCAACCATTTGGCAACCTCGTCCCGCAATGAAGGCATGCCCAGCGGATCAACCGGTATGGTGAGGTCAAGGGTGGGGGCCCGCCAGCTTCGGCGCAGTAACCGGGCCCAAAGATCAAATGGAAAGGCATCAAGATCGGGGGTTGCCGGGTTAAACGGACGCGCCACGCGAAACCGTGGAAAGCGCCGGTCATAGGCCAGCATGCGGGTCGCACTTTGGCTAAGCCGTGGAAGGTTTGCGGATTTACGGGCCTGATCGGCCGATGTGGGCAGGATGGTTGCCGTCATTTCCCGGTCGGGCAGACTACTGGCAACGAAGCTTCCGGCCCCGATCCGGGTTTCAAGATAACCTTCAGACACCAGCAGATCGAAACTCGTCACCACCGTATTGCGTGAAATGCCAAGGCTTTTGGCCAGATCACGGCTGGCAGGCAGCTTTTCACCCGGATGCAGTCGCCCGTCCAGAATGGCCTGGCGGATGCCAAGATAAAGCCGACGATAGGCCGCATCGCCGTTCTCATCGCCTGCCGTGGCTGCATGGCTGGGATAGATCCAGGTAAAGTCGCTGCGCATGGTGGCCTATCGAAAATCAGGTTCAGTAAAATTGGTTCTATCAAAATTATTATAACGGACCTTTGATAAAGTCCAATTATGCCGATGATCACGCCAGCCCGTCGCGCCACCAGAAGTTACAGAGTAAAAAGAAGATGCCTGATACCATCGAGCTTCCCGAGCAATACGAAGTCTATCCATCAACCAAAATCGTGCGCGGCCCCAAACGTGCGAGTTACGACCGTAAACTTGTGCATGGCATTATCGATGATGCCCTGATCTGCCATGTCGGAACCGTTGTGAATGGTCGCCCGTCGATGATCCCGACCGCGCATTGGCGCGTGGGCGAACGGATTTATATTCATGGTGCATCCAAGAACCGCATTCTGGCCACCATCGCCAATGGCGAGGAAGCCTGCCTGTGCATCACCCATCTGGATGGTCTTGTCATGGCGCGTTCGGCATTCCATCACTCGGCCAACTATCGGTCGGTAGTGATTTACGGCAAGGGTGACATTGTTGCCGACCCGGAAGGCAAAATGGAACATTCCCGGCTGTTTGTTGAAAAGTTGTCTAAAGGCCGCTGGGACCAGATCCGTCACCCCAGTGAACAGGAGCTCAAGGCCACCATGTTCCTTGGTTTTGATCTGAACGAGGTATCGGCCAAGGTCCGTAGCGGTGATCCGGTTGATGACGAAGAAGATTATGGTCTGCCAGTCTGGGCCGGTGTTTTGCCCTGCAACAATGTCTGGGGCGATCCGGTGGCAGATACCCGCCTTGATCCGGCCTATTCCGGACCGGTTGCCAAAGCACCGGAATAAACAAAAAGGCAGCCCGATGACTGCCTTTTAAATCGGAACAGGTCGGGCTTTAACCCGCCAGTGCAACCGCGATTTTTGCGCCAAGGGCCGCATTGTTGCGCACCAGCGCAATATTGGCTTCAAGGCTTTTGCCCTTGGTATGCTGGGTCACGCGTTCCAGAAGGAAGGGCGTGACTTCGCGACCATGGATGTTAAGGCCCTTTGCTTCGATCAGCGCACTGTCAATCGCATGTTCGATGGCATCAAGCTCCAGTGCCTTGTCCGCAGGCGGCGGGTTGCCGATCACGGCACCCCCTTCAAGACCAAAGTCCCATTTGGATTTCAGGAATTCTGCAATCTCGGCCGGGCTATCAAGTCGGATCGGGGCTTTCTGGCCGCTTTTAACGGTATAAAATGCAGGGAATTCATCGGTGCCATATGCAATGACTGGCACGCCCAGCGTTTCGAGATGTTCAAGCGTCATCGGAATATCAAGGATCGCCTTGGCACCGGCGCAGACGACGGCAACGCTGGTTTTGCCAAGTTCGGTCAGGTCGGCCGAGATATCGAAACTTGCCGCCAGTTCGCGGTGAACCCCGCCGATCCCGCCGGTGGCAAAGACCTTGATACCGGCCTTTTCCGCCAGAATCATGGTTGCTGAAACGGTGGTGGCCCCATCGCGTTTCTTGGCGATGCAATAAGGAATATCACGGCGCGACAGTTTCAGAATGTCGGTGCCCTTGGCAAAATATTCCAGTTCCGACGGCGACAGGCCGATTTTGCAACGCCCGCCGATCACCGCAATGGTGGCCGGGATCGCGCCATTGTCACGCACATCCTGTTCAACCGCCTGCGCGGTTTCAAGGTTCTGCGGATAGGGCATCCCGTGCGAGATGATGGTGGATTCAAGGGCGACAACCGGCTTGCCAGCAGCAAGGGCTTCGGCGACTTCCGGGGCGATATCGATAAAGTCCGACATTCAAAATGCTCATGTTTGAGTTAAAGTTTTAAAGGTCAGGATTACGCGGATCGGCCTGTAAAATCCACCCCAAACACATCATGGCTGTTGTGTGCGGACAAACAAAAACGGCCGCCCCATCGGGACGGCCGTTTTGCAAAACAAAGCGTAAAGCTTAGTTCTTTTCTTTGTCGACAAGCTGGTTGGCAGCAATCCACGGCATCATCGCGCGCAGTTTGGTACCGACTTCTTCGATTTCGTGTTCGGCGTTCAGGCGACGGGTTGCCTTGAACATCGGCTGGCCGCAATGCATTTCCTGAACGAAGTCACGAACGAATTTGCCTTCCTGAATGTCGGCAAGAACTTCTTTCATGCGTTCTTTGACCGATGCATCGATCACGCGCGGGCCGGTGACATAGTCGCCGTATTCTGCTGTGTTCGAGATCGAGTAACGCATGTTGGCCATGCCGCCTTCATACATCAGGTCGACGATCAGTTTCACTTCGTGCAGGCATTCGAAATATGCCATTTCCGGAGCATAACCAGCTTCGGTCAGGGTCTCAAAACCGTATTTGATCAACTGGGTCAGACCGCCGCAAAGAACAGCCTGTTCGCCGAACAGGTCGGTTTCGCATTCTTCGCGGAAGGTGGTTTCGATCACGCCCGAACGGCCGCCACCGATTGCCGATGCATAGGAAAGTGCGAGTTCAAGCGCATTGCCCGACGCGTTCTGTTCGATGGCAACAAGGCAGGGTACGCCGCCGCCACGTTTGTATTCGGAACGAACCGTGTGGCCCGGGCCTTTCGGTGCGATCATCATGACATCAAGATCTGCGCGCGGCTCGATCAGGCCGAAATGGACGTTAAGGCCGTGTGCGAACAGAAGGGCGGCACCGTCTTTCAGGTTGTCGCGCAGTTCGTTGGCATAGATCGCAGCCTGGTGTTCGTCCGGGGTCAGGATCATGACAACATCTGCCCATGCTGCGGCTTCGGCCGGGGTCATGGTTTTCAGGCCGGCATTTTCAGCCTTTTTACGCGACGAAGAACCTTCACGAAGGCCGACAACAACGTCTTTAACACCGGAATCATGAAGGTTCAGCGCATGGGCATGGCCCTGCGAACCGTAACCGATGATGGCAACTTTTTTGGTCTTGATCAGATTAACATCTGCATCGCGGTCGTAATAAACACGCATCTTTCGATACCTCTGGACGTTGGACCACGCGATTTTTGTTTGCGTGGCGGATGGATCAAATTGGTTAAAGCGGGAATGCCAAGGCATCCCCGGCGAACTCACATCGTCAGCGTGCCGCGCGAAATTGCTGCGACACCCGTGCGCGAAGTTTCCGAAAGCCCCAACGGCTCCATCAATTTTATGAAGGCGTCGATTTTTTCCGGGCTTCCGATGATTTCGAAGACGAAGGAACTGTTGGTCGCATCGACTGCGCGGGCCTTGAAGATATCGGCAATACGCAGGGACTCGACTCGCTTTTCACCCGATGCAATCACCTTGACCAGGGCAAGTTCACGTTCAACGCACGGTCCCGCAAGGGTCAGATCGCTGACCTTGTGAACCGGCACCAGACGTGAAAGCTGTGCCTTGATCTGTTCGATCACCATGGGCGTGCCCGAGGTGACAACGGTGATGCGGGACTGGTGGGAACTGGCGTCAACCTCGGCCACGGTCAGGCTTTCGATGTTATAGCCACGGCCGGAAAACAGGCCGATGACACGGGCCAGAACACCTGCTTCGTTATCCACCAGAACGGATATCGTGTGTTTCGAAATTTCGGTTTCTTTCACGGGTCTTGCTCCGCTAGGGCGCGGGCGGGCGCATTCAGTGTGCAGCCCGGCCCGGCCTTCGATTTTGGTTTTGATGATGTCTTGTCGCGAACGGGTTTCGCGGATCAGACCAGAACCATCCCTTCGTCGGAATCAATGGCTTCGTCACCGGTGGTTTCCGCACCAAGCAGCATTTCATTATGCGGCTTGCCCGACGGAATCATCGGATAGCAGTTCTCCTTGTCATCCACGGCAACGTCGAGGATCACCGGACCATCGATTTCAAGCATCCTGGTCAGGGCATCATCAAGATCGGCCGCGTTGTTACAGGTCATACCGGTAAAGCCGAATGCCTCGGACAGTTTGACGAAATCCGGAAGGGATTCGCTGTAACTTTCCGAATAGCGCGACCCGTGCAGAAGCTGCTGCCACTGGCGGACCATGCCCATGTAACGGTTGTTCAGGATGACGGTTTTCACCGGCAGGCGATACTGGGTCAGCGTCGCGCATTCCTGAATGTTCATCATGATCGATGCATCACCGGTAAAGCAGATCACGGTTGCATCCGGATGGGCAACCTGGACCCCAAGGGCGGCGGGCATGCCATACCCCATGGTGCCAAGACCACCGGACGTCATCCATTCATGCGGATGTTCAAACCCGAAATGCTGGGCTGCCCACATCTGGTGCTGACCGACATCGGTGGTGATGTAGGTCTTGCGATCACGGGTCAGCGCATGCAGGCGACGGATCACGTGCTGCGGCTTGATGATGTCCTTGGGCTGTTTGTAGGACAGGCAGTGTTTACCACGCCAGCCTTCAATCTCGTCCCACCAGCTATCAAGCGCCTTGGCTTCGATCTTGTGCTGTTTGGCTTTCCAGATTTTCATCATGTCTTCAAGGACATGACCGACATCGCCCACAATCCCGATATCAACCGGAACGTTCTTGTTGATCGAGCTTTGATCAATATCGATCTGGACTTTCTGTGAGCCCGGCGAGAAGAAATCAAGGTTGCCGGTCACGCGGTCATCAAAACGTGCACCAACCGCAATCATGACATCGCAATCATGCATCGCCATGTTGGCTTCGTAGGTGCCGTGCATGCCGAGCATGCCAAGATACTGCTTGTCTGATGCCGGATAGGCACCAAGGCCCATCAGGGTCAGCGTAATCGGAACACCGGTCAGGCGGGTGAATTCCGTCAGGACCTTGCAGGCCTGACTGCCGGAATTGATCACGCCACCACCGCAATACAGGATCGGCTTTTTCGCCGATGCCAGCAGTTCGAGCGCTTCCTCGATCTGGCGGCGGTCGCCTTTGACAACCGGGTTATAAGTGCGGTGCTGAACCTGTGAAGGCTCAAGATACGGTGCCTTGGCGACCAGAATATCTTTCGGCAGGTCGATCACGACCGGACCCGGGCGGCCGCTTGACGCAACATGGAATGCTTCATGCATCGTGCGGGCAAGCTTCGCACTGTCCTTCACCAGGTAGTTATGCTTGGTGCAGGGGCGGGTGATGCCGGTGGTGTCGGCTTCCTGAAACGCATCATTGCCAATCAGGTGGGTCGGAACCTGCCCGGTCAGGCAGACGACGGGAATCGAATCCATCAACGCATCGGTAAGGCCGGTAACGGCATTCGTTGCACCCGGACCACTGGTTACCAGAACAACGCCGACCTTTCCGGTCGAACGTGCGTAACCTTCGGCGGCATGCACGGCAGCCTGTTCATGGCGTACTAGGATATGACGAATCCGGTTTTGTTTAAATATCTCGTCATATAGCGGTAGGACGGCGCCGCCGGGATAGCCGAACACGACTTCCACACCCTGATCGACCAGAGCCTGCAACACTACTTCCGAACCGCTTAAAATACGTTCTGCCATGACTTTCGAGCCTCTTCCTTAGCGACAACAACGTGCCGCGTGATAACCGCGTGGTTGATACATGATCCAATTACCCTTGAACTGGAGTTGAAAAATCCGCCGAAACGGCGGTTTTCCGCCATTTCGACGGCGGAAGGGCCAACCTATCGCCTCACTTTGGCGTGGTCAACAGAAATTGGTGAACATCATTACGCAATTTGTCTGCCAAACTTTCCGAATATTGCGTGTCGATGATCTCCTTGTCACTCATCTGATGGCGAAACCACGTTAATTGACGCTTGGCATAACGCCGGGTTTCGCGTTGTGATTTCTCTTTGGCGGTCTCAAGATCGATCTCGCTGGCAAGGTAGGCTGCAATCTCGCGCACACCGACTGCCTTCATCACGGGCGCTGTTTCCGGCAGGTTTTCAGCCAAAAGTCCGCGGACTTCCTCAATCGCGCCCTGTTCGATCATCAAATCAAAACGCCGGTTGCAGCGATCATAAAGAATGTCGCGCGGTGGCATGTAACACAGCTTTTTGAAAACCATTCCGTCGGGCGGGGTTACCATCGGTTCGCGGTGCCATGCCGCCACCCCGCGCCCCGTGCCCGCCAGAACTTCGGCCGCACGAATCAGGCGCTGGGTATTTGACGGATCAAGGGTGGCGGCGGTGTCGGGATCGCGTTTGGCAAATGCTTCAAAAAAGGCCTGATGTCCGTCTTTTTCAAGCTCGGCTGTGACCTGGTCGCGAATCCCGGCAGGAATATCGGGAATCGGGGCGATCCCCTCTGTCAGGGCATTCAGATACATGCCCGTGCCCCCGGTAATGATCGGAAGCTTGCCGTTTACATGGCAGTCGGCAATTTCCGCTATCGCCATGTCGCGCCATTTCCCGGCCGAACATGCCTCGCGCCCGGATAGTACGCCATAAAGCCGATGCGGCGCGCGCGCGATCTCGCGGTCATCGGGCCGCGCACTCAACACACGTAGTTCCTTATAGACCTGCATGCTGTCGGCATTGATCACCACACCGTCAAACGCATCCGCCAGATCAAGTGCCAAGGCGGACTTGCCGCTGGCGGTTGGCCCAGCAACGATCAGAACTTGGTTAGAGTAATAGATTTTAGGCTTCAATAGATTAAGTTTCCTATCATCAATTATATTTTCGCGGAATTTGGAGGCCTGAGTTGTTAGATATTAATCCATATCATGATCCACACTTCAAACCGCACTCAATCGATTTGAAAGTGCTAAAAGATAGGTGTGTCCTCACAGTTCGTGTTCTTCTATCGGCCATGCATGACTGGCAGTATGCATACGACAGTCCTGCTGAAACGCCTGTATATACCGTTGCCCCTAATTTGTTGGGAGAGCATAGACGAACAGCTGAAAAAAGTTTGATTCGAGAGCTTTTGGCAATCGCGGTCGAGTTGAGGACACTCGACGATATTTATGCCAATCTTTTAAAAAACAAAGGATATCTCTCTGTTCGAAGCAAGCTAGATCGCAAAGGTGAGTTTGGCGTTTTGTATAGAGGCACTGGAAAACTGTCTCTGAGGTATTGCTGCAACAAGCTAATTCATGCAGCTGACATTCGTCCTGTTTATGACAAAAGTGACGATAATGAGATTTGGTTTATGCAGGGAGATATCGAGCTTACCGGCTTCGTAAATAAGTCCGAGTGGATGATTTCGATCGATGTGATGAATTTCCTTGAAGGCGTAATGGATATATGTGGCGCACTCGAAAAGCTCGAAGAAGAGGGTCTGTTGTGAATTGCCACCTTGATATTCTCACTCGCAATACGGATAAAGACGAAAATCTGATTTACCTTTGTCCCGTCAAGGAGCCCGCAATCCATGGATCTGGTCCTGACCCTGATCGCTGCCCCCAATTCGAACGCGCTAGGTGACGATATTGTCGCGCGCGCCAAAACCGTTCTGGCCGGGGCCGGGGCGCGTGTCGGGGATGTTTCGTGGCTGGCGGCGGGTGAGGCCTGTGATATCGGCTTTGGCGGGCTCAGCCTTGATATTGCCGATACGGCTCTTCGCGATGCGGCTCTTGGTGTCGATGCCGTGACCCAGACTGCCAAAACGCGCCGAAAGAAATTGCTGATTGCCGATATGGACAGCACCATGGTCACCGGTGAAACGCTTGATGAGCTGGCGGCCTTTGCCGGGGTCAAGGATCGGGTTGCGGCGATAACCGCGCGTGCGATGAATGGTGAACTGGATTTCGAGGCTGCCCTTGATGAACGGGTCGGGCTGCTGGATGGCATGTCGACCGACATGCTGGCCGAGGCATGGAAAACCGTTGAATATACTGGCGGGGCCAAAACGCTGGTGGCGACCATGAAGGCCAATGGTGCCTACGCTGCCCTTGTGTCGGGCGGGTTTGATTTCTTTACCGGTGCAGTGCGTCGTGAACTGGGGTTTGATTTTGATCAGGCCAATGTGCTGATCACCAAAGACGGCACATTGACGGGCAAGGTTCAGAAACCGGTGCTTGACCGTCAGGCAAAGGTCGATGCGCTTGAAAAACTGACCGCCCAGCAGGGTGTCGGGGTTGAGGACGCCATTGCGGTTGGCGATGGTGCCAATGATCTTCAGATGATTTCACTGGCCGGGACCGGTGTGGCGTTTCATGCCAAACCATCGGTTCAGGAACAGGCGCGCATCTGCATCAATCATGGTGATCTGACCGCATTGTTGTATCTGCAAGGATATGCACAATCCGATTTTTCGAGCTGATGGCGGCAATCATAAGCCGGAATGCAAAGAGGGCGGCCCGCAAAGGCCGCCCTCTTTGATTTTGGGAGAGTAAAACCCGAAGGTCTTAATCTTCCTTATTCAGCGTCAGGCCGAAGTAACGCGGTCCCGCCGAGGTTTCAATCAGCATTAGGATGGTGCGTTTGTCATCATCCATTGCCTTTTTGACCGCGTCTGAAACTTCCTCGACCGAGGAAACCGAGCTGTGCGATGCCTCGATAATGATGTCGCCCGGGCGAACACCCTTTTCGGCGGCATAGCTGTCACGATTAACCTCGGTCACGATGACACCCTCGGTGCCTTCGGCCAGGTTATAGCGGCGGCGCAGTTCATCATCGACATTGGCAATCTTCATGCCCAGCGGCTTGATTTCGGCTTCGGCAATTGCGACCGGTGCCTGTTCTTCGCCCGGTTCCGCAGATGTTGCGACAACGTCTTCTTCAAGTTCGCCAAGTTCGACCTGAACGGTTTTCTTTTCTCCGTCACGCCAGATCACAACGTCGACATCCTTGCCGATTTTGGTTTCGGCAACGATACGTGGCAGGCGGCGCATGCTTTCGACTTCCTTGCCGTCAAACGACAGGATGACGTCGCCCTGTTTGATGCCAGCTGCTTTTGCCGGGCCATCATCGGATACACCGGCAACCATCGCGCCGGTCGATTTATCAAGTCCGACCGAGTCTGCGATATCGTCGGTCACGGTCTGGATGTGAACACCCAGCCAGCCACGACGGGTCCGACCATATTCCTTGAGCTGATCAACAACCGACTGTGCAATTGCCGAGGGAATGGCAAAGCCGATACCGACCGAACCGCCCGACGGCGAATAGATTGCACTGTTGATACCGATGACATCGCCATCAAGGTTAAACAGCGGCCCGCCCGAATTGCCCCTGTTGATCGAGGCATCGGTCTGGATGAAATCGTCATACGGACCCTGATTGATATCGCGGTTGCGTGCCGAAATGATCCCGGCTGTCACCGTACCGCCAAGGCCAAACGGGTTACCGATCGCCATGGCCCAGTCACCAATGCGGGAATGATCGGAGTCACCCCAATTGACGAAGGGCAGGTCTTCTTCCGGTTCGACTTTCAGAAGTGCGACATCCGTTTTCGGGTCACGGCCAATCAGTTTTGCCGGAAGGGTATCGCCATCATGCAGGCGCACCGTGATTTCGTCGGCACCATCGATCACATGGTTGTTGGTCACGATGTAACCGTCAGCCGAAATGATAAAGCCCGAACCAAGTGCGGTCGCACGGCGCTGTTGCGGAGTCTGGCTCTGGCCTTGCCCGCCTTGTCCGTTGCGATCCATAAAGTCCTTGAAAAGATCTTCAAACGGCGAGCCGGGAGGGAACTGGAAGTCCGGTCCCTGACGTTCGGCCACCATCTGACTGGTCGAGATATTTACCACACTGGGCAGAAGCTTTTCGGCCAGGTCTGCGAAACTTTCAGGAGCGGGGCGAGCGTTCGCAATCTGCGAGACGCTGGTCACGCCAAGAAGAACAATCACCAGCGCAGCCGTAAATCTGCTTCGCGCCGGGTTGTATAATGCTTTTAGCATGTGTCTGATCCTGTTCGTTGCCGCGTTCACGGTATTGAATTTTTGCAGCACGCGATGCTGTTCTTTTGGATAGTTCATGCACCGCTTAACTAGCCAAGTTAGCGCCGAGTTTGTCAGAAATTTGGCAGGCTTGAGAAAAATCAAGGAAGAGCTCGGGTTTTTCTGTGTTTTCACACAAGAAGGCGCAAATAAGCGCGAAATGCCTTGAAACTTTGCCCTCAAAGCCAGACCCGCATCCCCCAGATCGCAGCAATGGCGGCAATCGCGGCAACAAGGCCACCGATCCGAAGCTGGGATTCGGGGATTTCCTGCATTAGCTCCATCACACGTTTCGCCCCGCCCGGGAACAGCGAATAAAACATTCCCTCCAGCGCGATGGCCAGGAGAATAGCTGTGGCGAGTTCCTTCATGGGCGTGGACGTTCCGGCGTTTCTATGAACCTGTGTGCGATATAACTATCAACAGGACATTATTTTCAAACAAAAAAGGGCGACCGGCACACTATGCCGGTCGCCCTAGTGCTTTGTCCAGCACCCGTTTGTCTAGCGCGTTGCGCCAGGCGTGGAGTTATTAAAGTACTGGAAGAACTCGGAATCTGGTGAAATCACCATCGTCGAGCCATCCGAAAGGGCCTCGCGGTAGGCTTCAAGCGAACGATAGAACTCGAAGAAACCGGCATCCTTGCCATAGGCTTCACCCAGAACGATGTTTCGCTCGCCATCGCCTTCACCGCGCAGGACTTCGGCCTGACGGCGGGCTTCGGCCAGAATGCCAACCCGTTCACGATCCGCTTCTGCCTGGATTTTCGCCTTCAGCTCTTCACCCTCGGCGCGAAGCTGTGCGGCTTCGGCGATACGCGAAGAACGCATACGGTTATAAACCGCCTGCGACGTTTCCTGCGGAAGGTCGGTACGACCGATACGGACATCGATCAGTTCGACACCGAATTCCTTGGCCGGTTCGATCAGGGTCGCCTGGATTTTCTCCATGATCTGCGACCGGTTGTCCGACAGCAGGGCGACAAGCGGGGCCTGTGCAAGTTCGCCACGAATGACCGAGTTCAGACGCTGGCCAAACAGCTGAACAAAGTTCGCTGCATTGGTTGCGCGCTGACGGAATTGCAGCGGATCAACGATTCTCCAGCGGGCAAAACTGTCGACATTGACACGTTTCTGGTCCGACAGAAGAACCTGCTGCACCGGCGGATCAAGTTCAAGAATGCGGCGTTCGTAATATTCCACATTCTGGATCGGCAGTTTGAAATGCAGACCCGGTTCGGAAACCGCATGAACCGGATTACCGAACTGAAGCACCAGCGCCTGCTGGTCCTGACGGACGGTAAACATGCACATGGATGCAACCACGGCCGCGATGACGACAACGACGCCGGTGGCAATAAGTTTAGGACTTGCCATTAGTTGTTGCCTCCTGCGTTCGAGCGTTTCTGGATTTCGGGCAATGGCAGGTAAGGAACGACGCCATTGGCACCTTCACCCTTCTGATCAAGAATGACCTTGTTGGAGTTCTTCAGAACATCCTGCATGGTTTCAAGATACAGACGACGCGTGGTGACATCCTTCGCGGTCAGATAGGAATTATAGACCGAGGTAAAGCGTTCGGCCTCACCCTGGGCGTTCTTCACAACCTGATCCTTGTACGCGCGGGCTTCAAGAACCATCCGTTCGGCTTCACCCTTTGCACGCGGGATGATGTCATTGCGGTACGCCAGTGCTTCGTTCTGTGAACGATCACGGTCCTGACGGGCACGCTGCACGTCGTTGAACGCATCGATAACATCACGCGGCGGGTCAACCTTCTGCATTTTCACTTCTGCAATGAAAATACCCGACTCATAGCCATCCATAATGGATTGCAGCAAGGTGCGTGTCTGCTCTTCAACGCGTACACGACCAACCGTCAGGGCTTCTTCCAGACTGGTTTTGCCGATGACCTCGCGGATCGAACTTTCAGCTGCAAGCTTGATGGTGTTTTCCGGATCGCGAACATTGAACAGGTAGGCACCCGCATCGCTGATACGCCACTGAACGACATAATCAATGTCGATAATGTTCTGATCACCGGTCAGCATCAGGCTTTCTTCCGGGACATCACGGGCACCACCGGTGCCGGTGCCATTGCCACGGTAACCGATTTCAATCTGGTTGGTGCGTTCGACGTTCGGCTTGATGACTTCGCCAATCGGGGCGGGCAGGAAATAATTCAGACCCGGACCGGTCGTGCCAACCCATTTGCCAAACAGAAGTGTAACACCCTGTTCACCCGGCTGGACGCGATAGAAGCCTGTCAAAAGCCACAACCCGATTATGGCAATACCGATCAGGACAAAGCCCTTATAGCCACCACCACCGGGGAACAGCCGCTTCAAGCGTTCCTGGCCTTTACGAATCATTTCATCAAAATCGGGGGGCGTGTTACCGCCGCCGCCGCCACCCTGAGGACGCTGTCCCCACGGATTGCGGCCGCCGCCATTGTTTCCGCCACCACCCCAGGGGCCGCCGCCCCCTTGTGAATTCCAAGGCATCGAGTGTCTTCCTCTTCTTGCCGTTCGGTGTTTATTTATGCTTACCGAGCTTGGGACATGAGCCCATCAATAACATGCCTGATCACTTGCTTATCGCGGTCATCTGACCTATCTGCGCATCAAGAACCGTCTCAATCCTTTTATCGAAGCAGAGTTGCATGTAATTAATGGGGCCACGCCCTAAGGCCTTATATGACAGCTTGTCCTGCAAAACAACGATACGCGCCTGCAGGTTCTGTACGATCACGGACTTAAGCCATTTTTCGGAGACTGCAATATGACCTCGCCCAACCGGGAACGCATTACTGAAGCCCTTTCAAGTGTTATCGATCCGGCTGACGGCAAGACTATCGTTGAAAAGGGTATGGTACAAGGCATTGATATTCATGACGAAACCGTGAACGTCATAATCGCGGTTGACCCGCAACGCGGGGCTTCTCTTGAAGATCTGCGCCTTGCGGCCGAACGTGCCGTTGCCAATGTGAACGGGGTCACAACAGCTCGTGTGGCCCTTACCGCAGAGCGTCCCAAAGGGGCTTCTGCCCCGGCTGAAGGTGGTCATTCGCATCCCCATTCTCATGATCATACACATGGGGCGCAACAGGGCGCACCGCAAGCAGGGCAACGTCCGCAAGGTGCAGGGCAAAAGCCGCTCGAAATGACGGGTGTCCGTTCGATCGTCACGGTTGCGTCGGGTAAGGGCGGGGTGGGGAAATCCACCACTTCGGTCAATCTGGCGCTTTCACTGGCGGCCAAGGGGCTTAAGGTCGGTCTTCTCGATGCCGATATCTATGGCCCCAGCCTGCCACGGATGATGGGCCTTCGTGATGCCAAACCAACCCATTCCGACAAGGAAGGCAAAATGGTGCCGCCGTCGGCCTTTGGCATCCGGATCATGTCTATCGGGTTTATGGTCGATGAAGAACAGCCGGTGATCTGGCGTGGACCGATGGCGATGGGCGCGCTCGAACAGCTTCTGCGCGACAGCGATTGGGGCGAACTCGATGTTCTGGTCGTCGACATGCCACCGGGTACCGGCGATATCCAGCTTTCGATGGCGCAGCGCGTGCCGGTTACGGGGGCGGTTATCGTTTCCACCCCGCAGGACATTGCCCTTTTGGATGCGCGCAAGGGACTTAATATGTTCCGCAAGGTCAATGTGCCGGTGCTCGGCCTGATCGAGAATATGAGCTATTACAAATGCCCGGAATGTGGCCATGTCGATCATGTCTTCGATCATGGTGGTGCACGCAAGGCCGCAGATGAACTGGGCGTCCCGTTCCTTGGTGAAATCCCGCTGGACCTTAAAATCCGGCTGGGTGCGGATGAAGGCAAACCAATTATCCATACCGATCCCGAAGGTGAACATTCCAAGGCCTATGCCGCGATTGCCGACAAGATCGCCGCGGCAATTGACGAACGCATCGGACCGAAAACCGCACCGAAGAAAAGCCTGTTCCCGAAAATCAGCTTCCGTTAGGTCGCCCGACTTTCGCCTAATAATTGCTGGTACCCTGCAAAACTTCTTGAGCGATGCGTTGCAGGGTGCCGTTTTCGCGCAGTTCTTCGATGGATCGATTGATCATCGTCACCGTCGATATTGTCGATGATGCACGGTTGAATACGATATAGGTCGGGTTTTCCCGGATCGGGGTTTCGCTGCGGACGACCTTGTCGCTTAGTCCCAGCCGTTTGACCCAGACATCCCCTGCCTCGCCAATCGCGATGACGGCATCGACCCGACCAAGTGCCAGCATCTGAAAATTCTGTTCGTCCCCGGTGGCTTCGGATGCGCTAAACACGCCGCGTTTGCGCGCATCATCAATCTGATCCCCGTAGCTCCATCCGCGAATGACACCAACGGTTTGGCCGCGCAGGTCATCAATATCGGTTGGATTGTCGAATGTGCTCTGGCGCTGATACAGCATCAGCTGTTCTACATGGATCGGCTCGGAAAAGACGTATTTCTTCTGGCGTTCAAGATTCTTGTATATCCCGGCAACACCGCCCTTGTTGGCATCAAGGTTTTCAATGGCGCGTTTCCAGGGGACGGCAACGACATCGACATTTATGCCGGCATGTCTGAAAATCGCACGGATCAGGGCCGGGTAAATGCCCGCGGCCTCATCCTCGGCACGATACATAAAAGGCGGATTGGCTTCGTCGACATAAATGGTTTCGGCATGGCTTTGCGTCGCCGGCATCAGGACCGCGAAGGCCATGCCGACGACGAGTATCAATAGGGCAAATAATCTTGCCGGAAATGTCATTCTGGCCCCTGATGATGCTTCTGTACCGTAAAGAAGACATGGGGCGTCAGTATGCCACCGACAAGGAATGCGATGCTGCAAAGCGATATTCCAGTGCCGCGATGCCCATAACGCCCAGTGCCTGTACGATGACAAAGCCATATCCGATGGCTGTAGGAACGCCAACCGGGGCGATCAGCACCGCAAGACTGGCAAGGACCCAGCCCAGATTGCCCACAACGATCAACCGGACAAGAAAGCCATTTGGACGGGCTTGCCATCCGGTGGCAAACATCAAAACGGCACAGGGAAACAGGATGATCCCGGCATAAAGCAGCAAATCGGCAGGCAGGCCCAGCAGGCCCGCAAGGAAAGCATTGCCGATACACAGCAGCAGGCCGAAGAGAAGGCAGGCTACCGCGTCAAGCATCAGGACGGTTTTCAGCATTTTGTTTGGCACATCAATAGACATCTTTTTTACCTTTCGGTTGATTGTGGTTCGCGAACCTTGCCGAAAAGTGGGAAAGAATACGATTACCTGACAGGTAATGTTGGTTCGAATTGATCGGTGTTAGGATTACGTCATCAATAATGACGGTGATCTGATGAGCGCGATAAAACCCGATCCGTTTGGCAATGTGCTTAAGGTCTGGCGCAAGCAGCGTCGTATGAGCCAGCTTGACCTTGCAAGCGAGGCCGCCATATCGACCCGGCATCTGAGCTTTCTTGAAACCGGTCGCGCCCGGCCCAGCCGCGACATGGTTTTGCATCTGTCCGAATGTCTTGATGTGCCGCTGCGCGAACGCAATGCGATGCTGATTGCCGGGGGATTTGCGCCCATCTATGCCGAACATGATCTTGGCACCGATCAGTCGGCTGCAATCCGGGCGGCGGTGGATCGAATCCTTACCGCACATGAACCCTATCCGGCGCTGGCGATGGACCGGCACTGGAACATGGTGGCGGCGAACCGGATTGTGCCCCTGTTGATTGGCGGGGTTGACCCGGAATTTCTTAGGCTGCCGGTCAATATCCTGCGGCTGAGCCTCCATCCAAACGGGCTTGCACCTCGGGTCGTGAATTACGTCGAATGGCGCAACCATTTGCTGGATCGATTGCGTCGCCAGATTGCAGTGACGGCCGATGTGAAACTGCGCGGCCTTTATGACGAAGCCAGTCGTTATCATGCGCCCGCAAATGCGGACGAACCCGGTGCCGCTGACGGGGCAGGGGATCTGTCCGGGCTTGTCGTGCCGCTGGTTTTGCAAAGTGACGCCGGTGAATTGCGTTTTGTCAGCACAACCACGGTCTTTGGCACTCCGGTCGAAGTCACATTGTCCGAACTTGCCATCGAAACCCTGTTGCCAGCCGACACCCAAACGGCGGCCACTTTGCGGGGGCTGGCGGCCGATTTGCGTTAATTTGAACCGAACCGGGCCAAAGCACAAAACCCCGCCAGATTTCTCTGACGGGGTTTTGTGTTTGTAGTGTAGACGGCTTACTGGACGGCTTCTGCCATGAAGTTCGGCATCCAGCCTTCGTTCAGTTCGCGCAGCTCGGCAAGGGATACCTTGGCACCACCATCGATGGTGACCGCGTCGCCACCGGCCTGACCGATGATGACGGCGGCGACATTGGCGCTGCTAGCGGCATTCAGGACCTTGTCCGGATCGCGGGTAGCGATCACGTAACGGCCCTGATCCTCGCCAAACAGCCATGCGACTTCGCTGCCGGCTTCGGGCAGGTGCAGGTCAGCACCAATATTGCCGGCAAGGCACATTTCGGCAACCGCGACCAGAAGACCGCCATCGGCGATATCATGGCAGGTACGTACCAGACCAAGCTCGATCAGTTCGCGCACCAGCGTACCAGCCCGTTTTTCCGCATTCAGGTCGACCGGCGGCGGGGCGCCTTCTTCGCGGCCCTCGATGGTTTTAAGATACAGCGACTGGCCAAGTTCACCGGTCGCGGCACCGATCATGATCAATGCACTGTCATCGCGTTTGATGGCGATGGTGGCATGATGGCCCAGATCGGAAATCACCCCGACGCCGCCAATTGCCGGGGTCGGCATGATACCGACGCCATTGGTTTCGTTATACAGCGACACGTTGCCCGAAACGACCGGGAAGTCGAGTGCGATGCAGGCCTCGGCAATGCCCTGACATGCGCCAACAAACTGACCCATGATGCGCGGCCGTTCCGGGTTGCCGAAATTCATATTGTCCGTGATCGCAAGCGGTTTGGCACCAGTTGCAACCAGATTGCGATAGGCTTCGGCAACGGCCTGTTTGCCACCTTCGACCGGATCGGCCATGACATAGCGCGGGGTGCAATCTGTGGTGGCTGCAATGCCCTTGTTCGTGCCCGAAACGCGCACGACACCGGCATCCCCGCCCGGACGAACAATCGTGTTGCCCATGACCAGATGGTCATACTGTTCCCAGATCCAGCGACGCGATGCCAGATCCGGTGACGCCATCAGGGTTTTAAGCGCATCAACATGGCTGACCTTGCCCGAAATGCTGGCCGGATCGATACGATCCTGCTTCGGGGTCGGTTCCCATGGACGGTCATATTCCGGCGATGCTTCGGCCAGCGGATCAATCGGAAGATCACCGGCAACCTCGCCATGCCATTTCAGAACCATGCGTTTGGTATCGGTCAGGATACCGATGACGGCAAAGTCGAGTTCCCATTTGTCAAAGATCGCCTTGGCGGCGTCTTCGCAACCGGGTTTCAGGACCATCAGCATGCGTTCCTGCGATTCTGAAAGCATCAGTTCGTAGGGCGTCATGCCTTCTTCGCGCATCGGGACTTTATCGAGCCACAGTTCGACACCAACGCCGCCCTTGGACGCCATTTCGAACGAGGAGGATGTCAGACCGGCCGCCCCCATATCCTGAATGGCGACGATCATGTCGGTCGCCATCAGTTCAAGGCAGGCTTCCAGCAGAAGCTTTTCGGTGAACGGATCGCCGACCTGAACGGTAGGACGCTTTTCATCGCTGTCGTCATCGAACTCGGCCGAGGCCATGGTTGCGCCATGGATACCGTCACGGCCGGTTTTCGAACCGACATAGACAACCGGGTTTCCAATACCGGCTGCTGCGGAATAGAAGATGTTGTCGGCATCGGCCAGGCCCACGGTCATCGCATTGACCAGGATGTTGCCGTTATACGATGCGTGGAAATTGGTTTCCCCACCGATGGTCGGGACACCCATGCAATTGCCGTAACCGCCGATCCCTTCGACCACACCGCTTAGCAGGTGGCGGGTTTTCGGGTGATCCGGCTCGCCAAAGCGAAGCGCATTAAGATTTGCAACCGGACGGGCACCCATGGTGAATACGTCACGCATGATGCCGCCAACGCCGGTTGCCGCACCCTGATAGGGTTCGATAAAGGACGGGTGGTTATGGCTTTCCATCTTGAAAACGGCGGCCTGACCATCACCAATGTCAATAACACCGGCATTTTCGCCCGGCCCCTGAATGACCCAGTCTGCCTTGGTCGGAAGGGTTTTGAGCCATTTTTTCGATGATTTGTAGGAGCAATGCTCCGACCACATTACCGAAAAAATGCCAAGCTCGTTAATATTGGGCTCGCGGCCCATGATTTCGAGGACGAGTTTGTACTCTTCCTCGTTCAGCCCGTGTTCCTTGACCAGTTCCGGCGTGATCGGGGTGTTGAAATCGTTAGCACTCACGATGCTGCCTCCACCAAGCTTTTGAACAGATTGCGGCCATCGGTGCCACCATGGAGCGGATCAATCGCATTTTCCGGGTGCGGCATCATGCCAAGGACATTGCCCGCCTCGTTGATGATGCCGGCAATATTGCGCTGCGACCCGTTCAGGTTGGTTGCCGGATCAACAACACCATTGGCATCGCAATAGCGCAGAACAACGCGACCTTCGCCTTCAAGGCGGTCAAGCGTTTCGCTATCGGCAAAGAAGTTGCCGTCATGATGGGCCACCGGATAATCGACAACGTCGCCGGTTTTGTACTGGTTGGTAAAGCGTGTGTCGGTATTTTCGATCTTCAGATGCGTGTTCTTGCAGATGAATTTCAGGCTGGCATTGCGCATCAGCGCACCGGGCAACAGGCCTGCTTCTGTCAGAATCTGGAAACCGTTACAAACGCCAAGGATAGTCACACCGGCTTTGGCGCGTTCGGCAACCGCACGCATGATCGGGGATTTGGCCGCCATGGCGCCACAACGCAGATAGTCGCCATAGGAAAAACCACCCGGGACCATGATGATGTCGGTCTTTGGCAGTTCGGTTTCGCCATGCCAAACCACGGTTGGCTTGGTGCCGGTGGCCTGTTCGAGTGCTGCAATGGCGTCATTCTCCCGGTTAATGCCGGGGAAGAGGATGACAGCGGATTTCATGAAATACCGTCTCTCGATTAATATCCGTTACTTGATCGCGACAGACAAAGGCCCTGCAACGGCAAAGCCCCGCCCGGGCAGTTAGGCCAGCTCGATGCTGTAATCTTCGATCACGGTATTGGCGAGAAGCTTCTCGCACATTTCCTTGACCTCGGCGCGTGCCTTTTCGACGTCGCTGCCATCCAGTTCGAGTTCGATGAACTTGCCCTGGCGGACATCGTTGACACCGGCAAAACCAAGACCCTGAAGGGCGTGGTGAACGGCTTTACCCTGCGGGTCAAGAACACCGTTCTTCAGGGTGACGTGGACACGTGCTTTCACGAGAAGCTCCTTTGAGTGCGCACTCGCCATACGGCGATACTTGTTTGCAAACAATAATGTACCGGTTCCGAAGGTTCCGGCGTCGATAAGAAAAGGCCGCGCAAGCGCGGCCTTTGGATTATTTGTCTTTGTTCAGCGATTCTATATCTGCGGACTCAGGCAGGACGCCGAGACGGCGCGCCACTTCCTGATAGGCTTCTTCGACCCCGCCAAGATCGCGGCGGAACCGGTCCTTGTCCATCTTTTCGTTGGTGACGGCGTCCCAAAGGCGGCAGTTGTCCGGGCTGAATTCATCGGCGAGAACCAGATGCATGAAGTCGCCTTCCCACACCCGGCCAAATTCAAGTTTGAAATCGACCAGTTTGATGCCGATGCCGCGCATAAGACCGCACAGGTAATCATTGACGCGAAGGGTCATGCCAACGATTTCTTCGAGCTCTTCCGCACTTGCCCAGCCAAGGGCAAGGATATGCTCGTCAGAAACCAGCGGATCGCCAAGGGCGTCGTCTTTGTAATAAAATTCGACAATCGGGCGCGGCAGACGTTCGCCTTCTTCAAGGCCAAGACGTTTTGCCATCGAACCGGCGACAATATTGCGCACCACGACTTCGATCGGAACGATTTCGCATTTCTTGCAAAGCTGTTCGCGCATGTTGATGCGGCGAATGAAATGCGTCGGGATACCGATTTCCGCCAGACGGGTCATGACGAATTCGGTAATCATGTTGTTCAGGACGCCTTTGCCGGCAATGGTGCCGCGCTTCTGTGCGTTGAACGCCGTGGCATCGTCCTTGAAATACTGGATGATGGTTCCGGGCTCGGTACCTTCGTACAAAACCTTGGCTTTACCCTCGTAGATGGGCTGCTTTCTGGACATTGGCGGGATCTTTCACATCTTTGCTTGCGGGGAGTGTCCCCGAGCACCCTGAAAATCGCGCCCCCCGTATAGCAGTGCTGACGCAGAAACTCAATTGCCGTGTAGGTCTATTTACGCAGACTTGATAATAGGATTTTGCAACTGTCCGTCTGACAGGTTGTTGCAGCGCAAATGGCCCGCCAAATCCGGGCGTTGCGAGGCGAAATTATTGGGGTGCCTAAATCTCAACCGGGTGAAACGGAACCCTGTCTGGTTGGCCATTGGCGAACAGCCAGACCGGTCGGCGCGGCAGTTCGTTTTTCTGAGTCGGAATGGCCGGAAGGCCGATCAGGGAAGAACAGATCGTCTCGAACCCGATATTGCTGCGCACCAGCATGGCATCAGCACGGATGTCATGATGTTCTGGATCGGGTTCCATCAAGCCGGTATCGGCCAGAAGCGCTTGCCAGGCAAACCAGTCATCGGCTTCGGGGTTGGGGGGCGGTGCCGTTAAAAAACGCGGAAGGTTGCGTTTGGTGCGCTCGCTGTTGGTTTTGTCATTCAGGTCATGGGCGGTGATCATCGACAATCCTTCGGGGATATCGGTGATTTCAATTTTGCCATCCCCCCGATTGGCCAGCCAGTAAGCATCGCGGTTATCGGCAATCACCATATTGAACGGTCGATAGGCTGTGCCATCAAGTTCGGCAAGTGCCTGGGCGGCATCAATGGCATCGGCATGATCAAGTGCTTCAAGCGGCAATTCCCCGCGGGACCGCTTGTCGTCGGCGGGGCCAAGTGTGCCAAACCGGTTCAGGACCGCTGCCACCACGCCATCTTCGTTGATGCCAAGCCATGTTCCGCCGCCGGTTTCATCCAGTCCGGCGATAACATCTGGGCGATCCTCCCAATGGCGGGCAGGGGCCTTCCACGGGCGGGTGTTCATTTCGTCGCGATTGGCGCCGATAATCACCGGCCATTCATGGTCGGGGCGGCGCAGAATGATAACTGTACACATGACCCAGATCAAAGCGACATGGACCGGCATTTGTCAAATTCAAAAGTATCACAGCACCACGGTGACATGACGTGGTACAGTCCATAAATAAAGGACAACGGGGAAACGTCCCGCCAAAAAACAAATCAGATGGAGGAGTGCGCACATGACGAATTTGACCGAACGCGAACGCGGTTTCGAGGCAAAATACAGCTTTGATCTTGAACAGAATTTCCGCATCGAGGCCCACCTTTATAAAATGCTTGCCGTTTGGGCCGGCGATAAAATGGGTATGACCGAGGCCGAAAGTCAGGCCTATGCTGCAAAAGTCATCGGCGATGTTATTGCAAATCCTCAGGAAAACGGGGTGATTTCGGTGATTCTGGCCGATTTCGGACGGCACAATATCGATATGACGGTCAGCGAACTTAACCGTAAACTCGAAGCGTTACGCCCAATCGCACGTGCCGAAGTGCTCGAGGAATAGTTGTTTCCCCGAAATAAGAAAAAGTTCGGATTTGCAAACCATTAGCCGGTTTCGTATTCTGTTCCCGGATCAAGAAAGATTTCTGGTTGCAGCCACGCGTTGTTTTGCTTGTTAATGTTCAGGCATGGTTGTGGGTCAGGTAAAGAAGGGTAAAGGCTTTGCGTATCCTGTTGGCAGACGATCACGATCTGGTTCGTGAAGCATTATCACTGCTATTCCAGCAATATTTCGAAGGTTGTGAAGTGGTCGAAGCCGGGGCGCTTGACCCGGCGCTGGAGCATATCGAAGCTCAGAATGATTTCGATCTGGTGCTTCTGGATTTGCGCATGCCCGGCATGAACGGGCTTGAGGGACTTAAACGCACACTTGAAAAGGCATCCAAAACAACCTCGGTCGTTTTGCTTTCCGGTGCCTATCGCAGCGAAGATGTACGTCATGCCATCGAAAATGGCGCACACGGCTTTATCCCCAAAACACTGCGCGGGCAGGCACTTGCCAATGCGATCCAGTTGGTTCTGGCGGGCGAAAAATATCTGCCATCCTCTATCCTTAATGACATGGGGGACGGATTTGGCGGCGGTAGCGACGGCGAACCGCGCATGGCTGGCGGATTTGGCAACGAAGGCGATTTCAGCCGGTTGACACCGCGGGAGCGTGAAGTTCTTGCGCTTTTGGCCGAAGGGCGGCCGAACAAGGATATCGCGCGGCATCTTGATCTGCGCGAAATTACGGTGAAATATCACCTGAAAAACATTTACCGCAAACTGCATGTGTCCAACCGTGCACAGGCGGTAAAAATCGCACTTGAAGATATGGCGCGCGCTGGAAACTTGTAGTAAGCTTGTCAAAGGCAGCGCTATTTGACGCTCGAAACCCGGCTCGTGATTTCACGGGCCGTTTTTCTTTGGCGGTTTGGGCTACTCCCCTCGTAATGTCACCTGAAACGAGGAACTAAAATGACCATCCGTATCGCCCTTGTCGGGGATTATAATCCCGCCGTTACTGCCCATCAGGCTATCCCCAAGGCCATTGGAATCGCGGCTGCCGAAATCGGTATTCCCGTTGAATATGACTGGATCGCAACGCCGTGTTTTGATGGTGGTGCGGGGCAGATACTGTCTGGCTATGACGGGATGTGGTGTGTTCCGGCCAGTCCGTATGAAAGTCTTGAAGGTGCCCTTGCCGCCATCCGCTTTGCGCGTGAAAACGATATTGCCTTTCTGGGCACGTGCGGTGGCTATCAGCATGCGGTTCTGGAATATGCGCGTAATGTTCTGGGGCTTTCCAATGCCGCGAATGCCGAAATTGATCCGGATGCGGAATTGCCGCTGATCGCGCCGCTAACCTGTGCATTGATTGATCAGGATGGCGGAATTGATCTGGCCGTGGGTAGCCTGATCCGTGATTATTGCGGATCGGATCATCTGATTGAAACCTATCGGTGCAGTTATGGGTTTAATCGTGATTATGCGGGGCTGCTGGCAGGGCAGGCATTGCAGATCAGTGCCTGGGATGCAGATGGTGATCCACGTGCGGTGGAGTTGCGCAATCATCGTTTCTTTATCGGCACGGCATTTCAGCCGGAACGATCCGCCCTGCGCGGTGAAAATCATCCGCTGATCACGGCCTTTGTCAAAGCTGCATCGGAAAAATAGCCACTCAAAAGGGCACCCCCGTGATCAACGCGGGGGTGCCGTCCACGAGACGAAGAGTCTCAGGCACGTTCGGGCAGGTTGTGTGCGCGGACATTCGGTGATGTCGTGTTTGCAGATGACGGCGGCGTTCTGCCCGACTGGATTATGAAGACACCCGACAGGATCATTGCGGTCGCAACGATATCGGTTGCGGAAACCGGTTCGTCCAAAATCAGACTGCCGGTCAGAAGGCCGATGACCGGCGGGATATAGGTGACCCCGGCGGTTTTGACAGCGCCCAGTTTACCGATCAGGAAGTAATAACACATATAGGCAATGCCGGTTCCAAACATGCCAAGGCCGATGAAAAGGCCGGTGGCGATTTTCCAGTTGGTAAAGATCGCATCCATACCGGAAAAATCGCAAATCAGCAGAAGCGTTACCGCCGAAATACCAAGCTGATAAGTGCAAAGTGCAATTGGCGAAATGCCAAGCGGGCTTAGGAATTTGCGAACATAAACAAATGAAAGCCCGACACAGCCCGACCCGATGGCGACATAAACAACCCCCATCAGATCAATACCGAACGCGCCGGATTCCCATGGTTTTGCGATGATCAGAACTCCAGCAAAGCCAAACAGCAATCCGATGATGGATCGGATATTGACCGGTTCGCTGCGCAGGAAAATCGCCGCCGCGATAAAGGAAAACATCGGGATCACACCGCTTAGCATCCCGGCAACGCTGGATGGCAGAAGCGAGATGCCCTTGGCAAAGGCAAGGTAATAGACGGTGGCCGCGAGAAGTGACATGACGATGAAATGATGCATATGGCGCAGATGTTGCCAATGCAGTACCTTGCGCACCATCGCAAATGCCAGAACCGGCAGAAAGCCCATGATGACCCGCACGGTCACGACCTGCATTGGCGATATCAGGCTGCTTGCCGTTTTGTTGAACAGAAAGGTCATGCCCCAGCACAGGGCAAGAAAGCCAAAGACGAGGTATGCGTTGTTCTTCATGGCCGGAACTTTCGTGGGGGTCATGTCGCGATTGTAGGTCCGGTCCAAACGGCGTACAAATCATGTTATCTGGATTATGGAATAGAAAATTTGCATCATGAGTTCATATCCGCCGCTCAATTCCTTGCGTGCGTTCGAGGCATCTATTCGATTGAATAGTTTTTCTCGTGCAGCGGAAGAGCTGAATGTGACGCCGGGTGCCGTCGGGCAGCAGATCAGAAAGCTTGAAGACTGGCTAGGGGTGGAACTGTTTGTTCGCTCGGTCCGGCAGGTGAAACCGACAGCCGACGGGCTTGATTATGCCGCGCGCATATCACCCGCCTTGCTGCAGATCATCGATGCCAGTCAGCATTTGCGCGGGCAGCGCGAACATACGGTGCGTGTGGTCATGCCGCCAAGTTTTGCCGCGAAATGGTTTTCCAAACGGATGGCGCGGTTCCTGATCGATTATCCGTCAACGTCACTTCATGTCGGGTCGTCGGTGCAATTTACGGATTTTGATCGCGATCCGGTCGATATTGCCGTGCGGTATTTTGACGGCAATGACGACAAACTTGAATCCGTCCTGATCTATCGCGGTCAGGCGGCGGCATTCTGTTCGCCGGCCTATCGCGACCGCATGGGGTTTGAGCATCCAGCCGATCTGGCGCGTGCGACTTTGTTAAACGACATTCTGCATGACTGGTGGGAAGAATGGCTTGGCCAGTTTGCCAGGATGAACCCAAGCGAGATTGCCGCAATCAAGCGCATTGAAATCGATCAGACATCCATGGCAATCGAGGCCGCGATTCACGGACAGGGTGTGGTAATGGCCAATCCATTGCTGGCCGAAGAAGACGTGATGGAAGGCAAGCTGGTCCATCTGTTCCCCGAACAGGTTCTGGTCGTTCCTTCGGGATACTATCTGGTGCATCCAAAAAACCGGGAACTGCGCGGTCAGGTGAAGCTGTTTCGTGACTGGCTGCTGGGCGAGGCACGGGAACTGACATTGTAGCAAAACCCGTAAACGAAAAAAGCCCCGGCAAATTGACCGGGGCTTTGATTTTAGTGTGCGGTGCTACCGTCAGTCGGCAAACACGCGGGCGAAAATCGTGTCGACATGCTTGGTGTGGTAACCAAGGTCAAACAGGCTTTCGAGCGTTTCCATCGGGATTTTCGCGGTAACGTCTGCATCGGTCTTCAGAAGCGACAACAGATCGCCTTCGCGGTTCCAGACCTTCATCGCGTTGCGCTGAACGATGCGGTACGAATCTTCGCGCGAAACGCCATGCTGCGTCAGGGTCAGCAGCACGCGCTGCGAGAAGACCAGACCACCCATCTGATTGAGGATTTCGTCCATTCGTTCCGGATAAACGACAAGGTTTTCAACCACATTGGTCAGGCGCATCAAAGCAAAGTCGAGGGTTACGGTCGCATCCGGGCCGATATTGCGTTCGACCGATGAATGCGAAATATCGCGTTCATGCCACAGGGCGACGTTTTCCATGGCCGGGATCGCCATCGAACGGACAAGACGTGCAAGGCCGGTCAGGTTTTCGGTCAGAACCGGGTTACGTTTATGCGGCATTGCCGACGAACCCTTCTGCCCCTTTGAGAAGAATTCTTCAACTTCACGAACTTCGGTGCGCTGCAGGTGGCGGATTTCAGTGGCGAGATGCTCGACCGAGGATGCGATAACGCCAAGGGCGGCGAAATAGGCGGCGTGACGGTCGCGCGGTATCACCTGGGTTGAAACCGGTTCCGGTTTCAGGCCAAGCTTGGCTGCGACATGTTCTTCGACCTGCGGGTCGATATTGGCAAATGTGCCGACCGCACCGGAAATCGCACAGGTCGCGATTTCTTCACGCGCGACGACCAGACGGTCGCGGTTACGTTTGAATTCGGCATAGAAGGTTGCCAGTTTCAGGCCGAAGGTCACGGGCTCGGCATGGATGCCGTGCGAACGGCCCATGCAGGCGATGTCCTTGGTTTCATAGGCGCGCTTTTTAAGGGCGGCCAGAAGCTTGTCCATATCTTCCAACAGGATGTCGGTTGCCTGAACGAGCTGCACGTTAAAGCAGGTATCGAGAACGTCGGAGCTGGTCATGCCCTGATGAACGAAGCGGGCTTCGTCGCCGACCTGTTCTGCCAGTTCCGTCAGGAAGGCGATCACGTCGTGTTTGACTTCGGCTTCGACCGCGTCAATGCGGTCAATACGGTCCTGGCTATAGGGCTTGTTGCCTTTTTCCCAGACCAGCTTGGCAGAGGCAGCCGGAATGACGCCCAGCTCAGCCAGTTTGTCGGCAGCGTGTGCTTCGATTTCAAACCAGATACGGAATTTGTTCGCCGGTTCCCAGATTGATGTCATCTGCGGACGGGAATAACGGGGGATCATGCAGTCGCCTCCGGGCAGGATGGTTGGGTGCCGGGTCATGACCAGATTGCGTGATCAGCGAAGTGCGATGCTGGTTCCGGCACGCTTTCAACGCGTCGGATAGTCCAAATTACCGCGATTGGCAACCCTGCATCGGGTCATGACAGGTTTGTTATCGCGTTTTTATCCGTATGGAACTTGCCATCTGCTAAGATTATCTCAATCTCCCGATGGATATAGTTTGCAGAACGAACATTTCAGAACAAGGACGGCAAACCGTTCTGATGGAGAGTGGACACAGATAATGGCCCTTACCTATGACCCGTACTTGTGATGCGTATCGGGGATGATTTGAAAAATCGTCCGAACGGCATAACCGAGAGCGTAGACGCCGATGCGCATTACCTTGCGCAGTTGGTCGATCTTGGCATTGCCCTGTCGGCTGAACAGGGCCGCGAAGAGCTTCATCAGAAAATCCTGATGGCAGCCCGACAGTTTACCAATGCCGATGGCGGGTCTCTGTATCTGGTCAACAAGGATGAGACGGAACTTCAATTTCGTATTCTGATGAACGATACGCTTGATACGTTTTTCGTATCGGGCCGCGAAAACGAGAAACCTTTTCCACCCCTGCCGCTTTATGATGCAGCGGGCAACCCCAATCACAAAAACATCGCCACCTATGTCGCGTTAAGTGGTGAATCGATCAATATCGAGGATGCCTATTTCGCCGACGGGTTCGATTTTTCCGGCACGCGCGCCTTTGATGCCAAAACTGGTTATCGGTCGAAATCATTCCTGACTGTACCGCTTAAAAATACACGCGGTACTGTGATCGGGGTGTTGCAGTTGATTAATGCGCGTAACGATGCGGGCGATATTATTGCCTTTGATCCGGCAATCGAACCAATCATCAATGCGCTGGCAAGTCAGGCGGCGGTGGCACTTGAAAATAGCCGCCTTTTGATGGCGCAGCGCGACCTGATGGAGAGTTTCGTGCGTGTTCTGGGGCAGGCAATTGATGCCAAATCCCCCCATACAGCCCATCATTGTGAAAAAGTACCCATCATTGCCCGCATGTTGGCCAAGGCCGCCGTTGATGAAAAACGGGAAACATTTTCCAATTTCTATCTGACGGATATGGAGTGGTACGAGCTTGATCTGGCGGCGTGGCTCCATGATTGCGGCAAGATCACCACACCCGATCATGTGGTCGAAAAGGCCACCAAACTTGAAACCATCCATAACCGCATTCACGAAATCCGCACCCGGTTCGAAGTGCTTCGCCGCGATGCCGAAATCGAGATGCTCAAACGCAAGCTCGCGAGCGAGGATGCCCAACGTTGCGATGCCGATTTCAACGCCCGGATTGCCGAACTTGAAAGCCAGTTTTCAATGGTTGCGCACAGCAATATTGGTGACGAGGAACTCGATACCGACGCGGTCTTTGCCCTGCATGAAATCGGGGCGCAGGAATGGGTGCGACATTTTGACCGTACCATCGGGCTTTCATGGGCCGAAAATCAACGCCTGACCGAAGATGACCGTGCCAAATTCAGCCAGCCCGGCGTTGAAAAGCTTCTGGATGACCGCCGCGATCAGGCCTATCTGGGCATTAACCGCGGTGAACTTTATAACCTTTCGGTTCCGCGCGGCACCCTGACATCCGAAGAGCGCAAGATCATCAATGATCATGTTGTGGTCACACAGGAAATGCTCGCACAATTGCCCTATCCCAAGGAATTGCAACGCATTCCGGCAATTGCGGGCAACCATCACGAAAAAATGGATGGTTCGGGCTATCCCAACGGATTGCTTGGCGAAGATATGGGCATTCTCGAAAAGGTGATGGTGATTGCCGACATCTTCGAGGCACTTACTGCGGTTGATCGTCCCTATAAACGGCCCAAGATGTTATCGGAATGCATCGCGATCCTGGCCGACATGCGAGACAAAGGACAGATTGATGGCGACCTGTTCGATCTGCTGTTGTCATCTGGCGTTTATATCGAATATGGCCGCAAATATTTGCAACCCGATCAATGTGACGCAGTCGATATTACGCAGTTCTTGCGCAGGTAAAAACGGGCCGGACGCATTGCACCCGGCCCGCCTTGGATCAGGTTCGGTTGATCGAAACCCCGCCATCAGCAAGGAATGGCACCCCGGTCACAAAGCTTGCCGCGTCGGATGCCAGAAACAGGGCGGCCTGCGCCATTTCGGACGGTTGTGCCATACGTTTTAGCGCATGCAGGCTGTTGACGAACTGTTCGACCTCCGGCCCGGCACCGGGTTTGTTGGTGATGCTGGCCGGGGTATCGGTCCCGCCGGGCAGCAGCGCATTGACCCGAATGCCCTGTGGTCCGTATTCGGCTGCCAGCGACTTCATCAATCCGATCATGCCTGCCTTGCTGGCGGCATAGGCCCCCATGCCGGGCATGCCGACAGAATAACCGACAAAGCTTGATGTCAGGATCATTGATCCCGAGCCATTGGCAAGCATCGCGGGCAATTGATATTTCGCGCCGAAAAACGCCGATGTCAGGTTGGTTTCGATCATTTCATGCCAGTCATCGGTTGCCATATCAGGGATCGAAACCGATTCTCCGACCATCCCGGCATTATTGACCGCGATATCAAGCTTGCCGAAATGATCAAGGGTGGCCTCGACCAGCTGTTTTGAAATTGCCTCGTCCGTGATGTTGCCGGGAACCGAAACCGCCATGCCACCGGCATCTCGAATATCGGCGACCATATCGTCAAGCAGATCGCCGCGCCGCGCATTAAGGACAAGTTGTGCGCCCTGTTGGGCAAAAAGTTCAGCCACGGCGCGACCGATGCCGGAACTGGCCCCGGTGATGATTGCGGTTTTACCGTCCAGTGTGAACATATTTCCGTCTCCTGTGTCATGATAGGATGGCCAGCAAGGCCGAATGTCATGACGCTAGATCGCGAACGGAAACGGATCACTCCGGTTATTGGCATTGAATTCGTAAATGTGACGGGTTTTCGTGGGTTGCGAATTCGAAAGCAAGGAACGGAGTGCGGTCAACGGAATGGACGATCAGAATGCCGGTCAAACGGATGCATTTGGCATCCCTGTATTCTGATAAAGGAGCCATCCCATGCTGACGGAGACGAGATTGAACAAAACGATCCGCTGGATCAGTGACGAAGACAAATGGCAGGCCGTGGCAAAACGCGATGGCAAAGCCGATGGGCAGTTTTATTATTCGGTAGCAACCACCGGGGTTTATTGCCGCCCGTCTTGCGGCGCACGGTTGGCGCGCCGGGAAAATGTCGCGTTCCATGCCAGTTGCGACGATGCCGAGCAGGCGGGTTTTCGCCCGTGCAAACGGTGCCTTCCGAACAGTGCATCGATTGCTGAACGCAATGCCGATGCGGTGGCAAAGGCATGCGAAACCATCCGCAATGCTGAAGAAATGCCAAGCCTTGAAGATCTGGCCGCACAGGCCGGGATGAGCCGCTTTCACTTCCACCGGGTATTTAAATCGGTAACCGGGGTGACGCCAAAGGCCTATGCCAGTGCGTATCGGGCCGGGCGCGTGCGCGAGGAATTGCGCAGCAGCAACACTGTGACCGAGGCGATCTATGACGCGGGTTACAATTCCAACAGCCGGTTTTATGAACGCTCTCACAAGATGCTAGGCATGACGCCAAGCAGCTATCGCTCGGGAGGCAAGGGCGAAAAAATCCGGTTTGCCGTGGCGCAATGCACACTTGGCGCGATCCTTGGCGCGGCAAGTGCCAAGGGGGTTTGCACGATCCTTCTGGGCGATGACCCCGATGCGCTGGTGCGTCAGTTAGAGGACGCCTTTCCCAAGGCGGAACTGATTGGTGGTGATCCGGCGTTCGAAGACTGGATGGCGCAGGTCATCGGTCTGGTTGAAGCCCCGCAACTTGGCCATAACCTGCCGCTAGATATCCGCGGTACTGCCTTTCAGCAACGCGTCTGGCAGGCACTTTCGGAAATTCCGGTCGGGACAAAGGCAAGCTATGCCGAAATTGCTGCAAAAATCGGATCGCCGCGCGCTACCCGTGCTGTCGCACAGGCCTGCGGGGCTAACAGCATCGCGGTTGCCATTCCCTGCCACCGGGTGGTGCGCAAGGATGGTGATCTTTCCGGATATCGCTGGGGCGTGGAGCGCAAGCAAACCCTGCTGGACCTTGAAAGCGGGGAGGCCGGGCAATGAACGAGATGACCCGTGACAGGATCGGATCGCTTGATTGGGAAAAACATTCCCGGGAGCTTGACGCATATGGCTGCACAATCCTTGAAAAACTGATCGATCCAGACACCTGCCGGGCATTGATCGCACACTATGACGACCCGGATGCATTTCGCAGTCACATCCATATGGCCCGGCACGGTTTCGGGCGCGGCGAATACAAATATTTTGCCTATCCCCTGCCCGATATTATTGCGGATCTGCGGCAATCGCTTTATCCGCCATTGGCCGAAATTGCCAACCGGTGGAACCGGGCGATGGGGCTGGATCGGCATTTCCCCGGCGATCATGCCCGGTTTGTTGTCGAATGCCATGGCGCAGGCCAAACCCGACCGACGCCGCTTTTGCTGCGTTATGGGATGGGGGATTACAATTGCCTGCATCAGGATGTTTACGGTGATTGCGTGTTTCCATTACAGGTCGCGATCCTTCTAAGCGATCCGGAAACCGATTTCGGAGGCGGCGAATTTGTCCTGACCGAACAGCGTCCACGCATGCAGTCCCGCGCCGAGGTCGTACCGCTAACGCAAGGTGACGCCGTGATTTTCCCGGTTCATCATCGTCCGGTCGCGGGAACGCGCGGTACGTACCGGGTGAATATGCGCCACGGCGTTTCGCGCCTGCGCGCCGGGACACGGCATACGCTTGGCATCATTTTCCATGACGCCAAATAGCTGATCCCGGTCTGGCTGATGTTATTCTAGCTGCTGTGATGTTCAGAAAAAGTTATTAATAACTATTTGCAATTAGGTGCTGCTGGTGTATGTCAGCAGGAACAAATTCACGTTCCTGTCTGTTTTCATGAACTTTTTTGCGCCCCATCACATAACGGCAAATCTTGTCCGCGCCTTTGAAAAGGAACGTGCGTCCCTGTTGCGTTTGGCTATGCGGAAGTTGGGAAATCCTGAAGAGGCAAAGGACATTGTCCAAGATGCCTTTGTAAGGATTGCCGGGGCAAAAGACAGGCAAGAACCGATCAGCGATCCACCTGCATTCCTTCGGACCGTGGTTCTTAATCTGATCCGGGATCATCAAAGACGTCGCAATGCCGGTCATATTGTCGAACTTAAATCCGGGCTTGATCCGCTGGAATGGACAGCGGAGGACCGCCCGCTTGCAGACAATGTTATATACCATCGTCAGCGTCTTCAGGCGTTTGAGCAGGCAATTTCATCCTTGCCGACGCGATCCAGAGAAGTCTTCATCTTGCGTAAGTTGCATGGTAAGACCCATGATGAAATTGCCGCAGCGACCGGATTGTCAAAGGCCGCGATCGAGAAGCATCTTTATCGTGCCATGACAACGTGTCGTGATCTGATGAAACACTATGACTAGGCCATTGCTTATGAGCGGCAACCGCCATACCGGCCATAAACCGGAGACCACAGAACAGAAAGATCTGCAAAGCCGCCTTGTTGATCAGGCAATGCAATGGCTTGCTCGCGATGGTGCGGATATTGAGGGCACAGATACGCATGTCGCATTTCAGAAGTGGTGCGGCCAAAGTGCGGATCATGAACAGGCGGCGCGCGCGGTTCGGGCCTTTCTCAGTGACCGTGATTTCGATGATATCTTGCGGAAATTCGATACTGAGAAAGGCACCGGTGCGCGAAACCATGCACCATCAAGCACGCGGCAAATATCGATGCCTGTCGGTAAGCCGCGACGTTCGACCCCGCCAAGGGCAACAAATGTGCGAAAAGCAATCTGGGGCGGTGTTGCAATGTGCGTGGCGATTCTTGTTGCCGTCCTGACGTTGTCCCCGGCAGAACATTCTGGTCATCCGGGGTATATCGCGGCGAACATGGCACCGGTTCGTCAGTTTTTGCCGGACGGCAGCGAATTGCAACTGGCACCTGGTACCCGGCTTTATTGGGAATTTACCGAACGCGAACGCCATATCGTTCTTGAGGATGGGGCGGTAGTGATTTCGGCTGCACCGAATAAGGACCGCCCGCTTGTGGTAACCACGCCACAAAGTCGGGTTGTTGTTGTCGGGACACGTTTTGTTGTGATCGGTGATGATCAAACCAGCGAAGTCGGCGTCGCCGAAGGAACCGTCCGGGTACAACAACAACAATCGCCGCCTGCCCGTGAAGTCACCCTTCATGCAGGTGAAGGGGTGACTCTATCCAGCGGGGGCGATGTCCGGCGGCATGACTTCAATGGCGACAATATTACGCAAATCCTTGAAGGTTGGCGGGTGTTTTCGCCAGCAAAGCTGTCTGATGTGATACATGCCGTAAGTCGGCAGAGTGGCATGGAAATCTGGCTTGATCCCGGCATTGCCGATCTCGAAATCCGTGGGCGGTTCAATGTTGCCGATGCAATGGTGTCACTTGATCTGATTGCGCGGACAACCGGAACAAGAATGATTGAACTGCCGTTTGATCAGTATCTTCTGGTGCGCTGAAATCAACGGTTCCAGATTGGTCCGGCCTGAAAATGGTGCGGATTTAGCCTGAACTCCTCGATGAATTCCCTATTTGAACAAAAATATTAAAAAAAGATGTCCGGTTACTGTCGGGCCTTCTGTCCTTAAGTGCGAGTGATACGCAATAACTTGCATTAGGTCGTGCCGAATGAAGCCTACCAGACAACAGGACACAGTCCGCAACCTCTTCGAAACCTCAAAGGGGCGGGCATGGAAGGATTTGCTGTTCTGCGCTGTTGCGTCTTCTGCCTTGCTGGGGGGGATGTCGTCGAATTTTCTGCATGCACAGGAACGTGCGGTTGTCGATAAGCCGGTCGCATCACGACTTTACAGCTTTGACATTCCCTCCGTGCCGCTGATGCGCGCTTTGGAGCTATTGTCGCAGCAGGCCGGTATTCCGTTTTCGGTCCAGGATGGCACCAACCTTGCGATGAATGGTCAGGCCGTGGTTGGTCAGCTCAGCATTGAAAACGCCTTGTTTCAAATGCTTGAGGGGACGGAAGTTACCTTTGCCGTTACCGACGGTGTTTTGGTTGTTTCCCCCAAGCTATCCAACCAGTCATCTGACGAAGAAATCGTTACCGCCCCCGTTTCTGTCAGTGCAAATCGCACAACGATCTTCCAACTCGGAACCGGTGCGGCCAGCGGGTCAACCGTGTATGGCGAAGAGATGATCGGTGCGGTGGTTCAGGGTGACAGTGACCCGAACAAGATTTTTCGCGCCAATCCGAATGTTCAGTATGTGATTGCGGGGCAACGCGGCGAAGAAGGTGCAACTGCAACAGCCGAGCAGGATTTGCGTCCGCAAAATATCAGCATATCCGGCGCAGCGGTTGATCAGAACAACTTTATGCTCGACGGTGTCGGGATCAATTCCTTTGGCGGAACTGAGTCGAATTATAACGACTCAAACATGCCAGAAGATGACGACAATACGATCAATGCAGACACACTTCATGGTTTGCATCCTCAAACCGTCTATGTCGATGCAAATATTCTCGAGCAGGCCGAGATCATCGACAGCAACGTGTCGGCTAAATACGGCGGATTTCAAGGCGGCGTTGTCAATTACAAGGTCAAAAACCCGTCAAGCGAACCAACATTTGGCGCGAGCATTAAACGGGGTGGATCGAACTGGAACGACTATCATCTGAAATCCGAGGAAACCCCTGACACTGACGCCAAAGAACCGGTTTATGAAAAATGGTTTTATTCCGCGTCTGCGAGCACACCGATCAGTGATAATTGGGGAATGCTGGTTTCGGCAGGTCGGCGTACTGCCGAAACGACCAAGACGGCGGGTGACGATTATTACGGTCGTCAGGTAACGACCAGTACCGAAGCCGACAACGTTTTGGGAAAACTGCGCTACGAAAGCGATACGGGTGCTGCGATCACGACCCAGATCGTTTATGCGCCCTATGCCCAGGAATGGGAAGCATCAGAAAACTATAACAGCAAGATGGATATCATCGGCAATGGATTGACCACCTATGTTGGTCTCGAAAAGCCGTTTGAATATGATGGTTATGGGGTTTCCAATCTGTTTCTGGATACCAAGCTTTCCTTTAATACATCTGAAAATGCACGTGATTCTGAAAGCAATGTGCGTCGTCAGATCAGCACGACGGTGGCCGGATCAAAATATGCCGATTTGTGTGATTCCAGCACATGTGTGACCGGCTGGTACGGGGATTTGTCCCAGACTCAGCAGGATATCGGTTATACAGCCGACCTTACCGGCGATATCTTTGGAACGAACTTCCTTCTGGGGGCGGATATCCATCGTCTCAGTGGAACCCGTGAACGTAGCGCAGATGCATATTATGCAACAACGCGTACCACAGGAACCAACGTCGTTTGCGCCAGTGCCGATGACATCTTCTGCGATGACGGTGATCAGGCAAACCGGCGGCGGACAAAATACCAAGCGTTTGAAGGAAGTGTCAGTTTCGTAAGCACAGCCCTTTATAATGAATATACGCTTGTCTTTGATCATGTTCCTTTTGGCGAACTGGAAATCAGGCCGGGTGCACGGCTTGAACACGATACCTATCTTGGTAATACCAACTTCGCCCCGCGTTTCAACGCGACCTATTACACGGATTGGGATATCAGCTTCAATGCGGGGTGGAACCGCTATTACGCAGCAAACATGCTGAGTTACGCCTTTCAGGATGCAACGCCGGCAACCATCAGTGAAACGCGAACTGCCGATACTACCACGACACCGGGTTCATCTATTTTCTATGATGACTGGGCGGCGTCTTCATCGGGGATAAAGCGGTCATTTTCCGGTTCAGGTTTGAGCACCCCCTTTTCCGACGAACAGACAGCGTCCGTTTCATTCCCTCTGCCGTTTCTTGGCGGGGTGACACGGTTGAAATGGCTGGAAAGAAAAGGCCGTGACCAGTTTTCGCGTGCCACCGATGATACCGGAACAACCGAATATAATCTGTCGAATGAGGGCTCCAGCCTCTACACCTCCTATTCCGCAGAATGGAGCAGGGGAATTGGTTCCGGGCCGTTCGGCGGGCGTCATGTGTTCAATATCAATGGCCAATATTCCGAACGCAGAACTTCCAACAACAGTTACTTCCTGACCAGTGATGACAGCGAAAGTGTGGTCTATAACGGCAAGATCATATCGACCACGGATCTGTCGATCCTGACCGGTAATCTGGACGAGCCGATCTTCTTTAACGCCAGCCTGTTTTCGAGTTTTGATGACAATCGCCTGCGTACCGGACTAACCGGGCGCTACACCTTGTCCTATTCCACGATAGATGACAGCGGATCGAATACCACCATCAATGGCGCGACCTATGATGTCTATGAGGACGGCGACGCCAAGGCGCGTTTCGATCTGGATATGACGCTTGATTACGACATTATCAGCCGGGAAAAGGGTGTTCTGACCCTTAATGCTTCCATCGAGAATGTTCTGAACCGCGGCGGCGCCCATACGCTTGCGTCATCTACCCCCTACCGCAAGGGCCGGACAGTTTGGCTCGGACTGACTTACACCTACTGAAAATTCCGCGTTAATCCTGCCGGGGCTTTGGGCCCCGGCCAAACCTGCTTGTGAGATCGATAATATGAAAAGAACCCTGGCCGCGACCCTGTTTGCCGTGATGCTTGCCACATCAAGCCTTGTCCCCGTTCATGCAATGGCAGAACAGGCAAGCATGGCATTGTCCGACAAAAACCTTGCCGAAGTTTATGACGCTGTTTCACTTGGCGTTGTTCGCATCAATGTCATCAAGAAAAGCTATGCCGAGATCGTCGCCGAAGAACGGGAGAAAAAGGAAAACGGCGAGGATTTCTATCTGCCGCCGAACGAACGTGGCGATCAGGATGAGGATGAAGATCGCAATGATCGCGATGAAAAGAACAAGGAAAGCGAAAAGGGCGAAGAACCGAAATACGACTGGCAGAAAAAAAAGCGCAATGCTTCGACCGGGACTGGATTTTTCATTACCGATGACGGCCTGATTGTTACCAACGAGCATGTGGTCCGCGATGGTGCTCGTTTTGTCGTTGTTTTGAAAGATGGACGTCGTGTTCGTGCTGATCTGGTGGGGAAGGATTTTCTGACCGATCTCGCCGTCCTTCGTGTTGAAATGCCTGAAAATGTTAAGCCGCTTTCATGGGGCAACTCGCATGCGATCCGCATCGGCGATCCGGTTTTTGCACTTGGTTATCCCTATGGCTTTGATCAAAGTCTGACCACCGGGGTGATTTCGGGCAAGAAGCGCCAGCTATCCAAAGGGGAATATAACCCGTATTTGCAAACCGATACCGCGGTAAACAAGGGCAATTCCGGCGGGCCGCTTCTGTCGATGGATGGCAAGGTCGTCGGCGTTAACTCCGCGCTTTATACCCGCTCTGGCGGGAACGAGGGGCTGGCCTTCTCCATCCCGGCTGAACATGCACAGGGGATCATTGATCTGCTTGTCAAAGATGGTGAAATCAAACGCGGATGGTTCGGGATTGCCTATTCTGAAGTCAAGCCGGGCATCGGCAAGCTTCTGGGGATGGACCATGACGAGGGAATGTTGATCCACCGGGCCCCCGATGACGAACCGGCCTATCAAGCAGGTATTCGTGCAGGAGATGTGATTGTTGCGGTGAATGGCGAAACGGTCACATCGCGCCTGCATTTCCGCATGCAGGCGGCGGAGGCAAAAGGTGAAACGACCGTTACCGTCTGGCGCGATGGTGGATTTAAAAGCTTTACGATGATCCCCGGCGATATGGACGAAGCCAAAAGCCGCCGTCGTCAGGCCGAACGCGACAAGATTCTTGGTAAAACGCCGAAGGATGATGGTCGGAAGAAAGTCATGGGCCTCGAACTGGTTCCGGCTAATGAAAAGGCATGGGAAAAACTGGATTTACCCGTTGGCACGAAGGGGCTTGTCGTTGATCGGATGGAAAAGATGGGGCAAGGCGATCAGGCTGGATTTACAAAGGGTGATTTCATTACCCGGATCAATGATACCGAGATTTCCAGACCCGAGGATTTCGAAGCCGTGATGGGGCAGGCGCTTGAAAGCAACGCACCCTATGCGCTTGTCTATTTCAAACGTGATGGTCAGGATCGCACAAAGATCATCGATACGCTGAGCATGGTTGATCTTGAAGACTACTGAGCGATCCCCAAAAAAACGGGCCGTCGCAAGACGGCCCGACTAAGTTTGGGTGGTGCAAAGGGAGGTTGCCCTCCTACATCCGTTCGTGGAAATGGCAGGCCACCTGATGGTGATCGTTGACGGTGTCAACGGTCGGAACATCGGTCGCGCAGACATCCTTGGCAAACGGACATCTGGTGCGGAACACGCAACCCGATGGCGGGTTGATCGGGCTGGGCAAATCACCGGTCAGCACGATGCGTTCCTTGGTGCGTTCTATCTCAGGATCCGGGATCGGAACTGCGGAAATCAGCGCCTTGGTGTAGGGATGTTTTGGGTTGGCATAGATGCTGTCGCGGTCGGCCAGCTCCATAAGATTGCCGAGATACAGCACCAATATGCGGTGGCAGATATGGCGCACGATAGAAAGATCGTGGCTGATGAAAATCATCGACAGATCAAATTCGCGCTGCAATTCCTGCAACAGGTTTACGATCTGCGCCTGTATCGATACATCAAGTGCTGAAACCGGCTCGTCACAAATGATCAGTTTCGGTTTGAGGATCATCGCGCGTGCAATGCCGATACGCTGGCACTGGCCACCCGAAAATTCATGCGGATAGCGGTTGATCATCTGTGGCAAAAGCCCGACACGCGCCATCATGCGTTTAACGCGCGCCTTGATTTCGTCCTTACCCAGTTCGGATTTGTGGGTCACAAGCGGCTCGGCGATGATCTCGCCAATCGTCATGCGCGGGTTAAGGCTGGCCAGCGGGTCCTGAAAAATGATCTGCAGATCCCGGCGTAGCGGCTGCATTTCGCGATGGGGGGCGCCGACAATATCCCGCCCCAGCCAAACGACCTGCCCGTCGGTCGGCGGGATCAGTTGCAGGATCGCACGGCCAAGGGTCGATTTTCCACAACCGGATTCGCCCACAATGCCAAGCGTTTCGCCGGGATACAGATCGAAATCGATCCCGTCGACGGCCTTAAGCTGGCGTTCTGCCCCAAACAATCCCTTACCCGGCAGGGAAAAGTGAACCTTAAGGTCACGAACCGACAGGATCGGGACGTTTTTCTTTTTACGGATCGCATTCATTGACCGTCCTCCCGGAAGCAGGCACTGGCGCGACCATCGTCAAAGCCAAACAGGCTTGGGCGGGAAACACAGCATCGATCCATCACATAGGCGCAGCGTTCCTGATAGGCACATCCCTTTGGCAGGTTTTGCAGGTTAGGCGGTTGTCCGGGGATGGCAAACATGTGTTCCTCGCTTGCCGTGTCGATGCGCGGCATCGATTTCAAAAGCCCCTCGGTATAGGGATGATGGCTGTCATAGAAAATGTCACGCACCGAACCGGTTTCGACAATCCGCCCGCCATACATTACCATCACCCGGTCACACAGGCCTGCCACCACGCCAAGATCATGGGTGATCATGACAATGGCCGTATTGAAATCCTTTTTAAGGTCGCGCAGCAGATCAAGGATCTGTGCCTGCACCGTCACATCAAGGGCGGTGGTCGGTTCATCCGCAATCAGGACTTCGGGATCGCACAGCAAGGCCATGGCAATCATCACGCGCTGGCGCATGCCGCCGGAAAATTCATGCGGATACATATGCACGCGCTGGGCCGCACCCGGAATACCAACACGGTCAAGCATATTGATCGCGCGTTTAAGCGCATCGCCTTCGGACATGCCGCGATGTTCCACCAGTACCTCGGTCATCTGTCTGGAGATTTTGAGGAACGGATTAAGCGACGTCATCGGATCCTGAAAGATCATCGACATCGTCACACCGCGGATTTTGTTAAGCTGGCGTGACGGGATGTTGAGGATATCCTTATCCTTGTAACGCACCGTACCTGTGGCCTTGCCGTTTTTGGCAAGAAGCCCCATCACGGCAAGGAAAATCTGGGTTTTGCCCGATCCGGATTCCCCCACAACGCCAAGTGTTTCGCCCGGATCGATATGGAAGTTGACATCGTTGACAGCCTCGACCTCGCCGTCGGGGGTCTGGAAGCGGGCACGCAGGTTTTCAACAGTCAGAATATGGTTTGTCATGTGCCTATCTGTCCTTCGGATCAAGGGCGTCGCGCAATCCGTCGCCGATGAAGTTGAAACAGAACAGCGTCAGTGCCAGGAAGATCGCCGGATAAATCAGCATCCAGGTCGCTGCTTCGATCACTTTCGCCCCTTCGGAAATCAGAACGCCCCAGCTTGTCAGCGGCTCCTGCACGCCAAGGCCCAGGAACGACAGGAAACTTTCGGTCAGGATCACCTGCGGAATGGTCAGCGTCATGTAAACAATGACCGGCCCCAGAACGTTGGGAATCACATGGCGGAAAATGATCTTGAAGTTCGAAACACCCGTGGCATGGGCGGCTTCGATAAATTCGCGCCGCCGGATCGAAAGCGTCTGACCGCGGACAATACGTGCCATGGTCAGCCATTCAACCGCGCCAAGGGCGACGAAAATCAGGAAAATGTTTCGGCCAAACACCACCATCAGCATGATCACAAAGAACATGAAGGGCAGGGAATAAAGCACATCGACGAACCGCATCATGATGTTGTCGATCCGTCCGCCGAAATAGCCGGCGACCGCGCCATAGGTAACGCCGATCACAAGCGACACAGCCGTTGCCAGTAAACCAACCGCAAGGGATACACGCGCGCCATAAAGGATGCGGATGAAAATATCGCGGCCATTGCCATCCGTGCCAAGGATATGGCCGTTTTCCCAGTTCGGACCTTCCTGGATATAGCCCCAGTCGATCTGGTCGTATTCAAACGGGCTGAGCAGCGGGGCGAAAATTGCCATCAGGGTAATGATGGCCAGAATGATCATCGACCCGACGGCGGCCTTGTTACGAAACAGGCGAATACGGGCATCGCGCCACAGGCTGCGACCCTCGATCTCTCCGGCGACGCCTGCCGCCTGAAGCATAGCTGTTTTTTGATCCTTGTTCATCATGAGCGTGACTTCAGCTTGGGATCGAGCAGGCCATAGACCATGTCGACCAGGAAATTCAGAAGGATGATCATCACCGCATAGACAATCACCACACCCATCACCAGCGGGTAGTCGCGGTTAAGCGCTGCCTTGACGAAATAGGTCCCGATGCCAGGCACGCCAAAGATGGTTTCGATCACCACAGAACCGGTCATCACCGCCGCGGTTGCCGGGCCCAGATAGGATACGACCGGCAAAAGCGCGCCGCGGATCGCATGCCGGTTGACGACAAGCTTTTCACGCAAACCTTTGGCGCGTGCGGTGCGGATGTAATTGGAATGGAGGACTTCGACCATCGACCCGCGCGTCAGGCGCGCGATATAGGCCACCTGTGGCAGGGCAAGGGCGATGATCGGCAATATCTTGTATTGAATTTCGCCGTCTCCCCAACCTGCCGTTGGCAGGATCGAAAGATACAGGCCAAACACCAGCGACAGAAGCGGCGCCATGACAAAGTTCGGGATGGCAATGCCGACCATGGCAACGCCCATTACCGCAAAATCAACCGCACTGTTCTGTCGAAGGGCGGCATAGGTGCCAAAGCCAACCCCGAATATCAGTGCCAGAAAGATCGCCGACAGGCCAAGCTGCATCGATGCCGGGGCGCCAGCCATGATCAGTTCCGCGACGGAAAAATCGCGAATTTTGATCGACGGGCCAAAGTCACCACGCAGGATTTTGCCGATATAGATCGTGTATTGTTCAAGCAGCGGCTTATCAAGGTCATAGGCGGCCTTGATGTTTTTTTCGATTTCCGGGGGCAGGGCACGTTCCTGATCGAACGGTCCGCCTGGTGCAATGCGCATCATGAAAAAGGCAACCGTGATCACGATGAACAGCGTCGGGATCGCGATCATCAGGCGCCGGATGGCGTAAGATAACATAATTCTCTCTCATCCCCATTGGGGGCCGATAGGTTGCCGCAGGTCCGTGATCCAGACCTGCGGCAAAGTCTCCGGCGTTTACTCTTTGATGTCGAGCCAGCGGGTCAGGTGGCGATCCGGGGCGTTATCGATCCAGCCTTCGATCTTCGGTGAGACGAGCTGTTTCGAGACATAGTAGTAAATCGGGATGTAAGGCTGTGCTTCCATCATGATGGCTTCGGCCTGCTTCATTAGGCTGGCACGCTTTTTAAGGTCACCTTCCTTTTCGGCTTCCAGCATCAGTTCGTTGTAACGCGGGTTATCAAAAGCCGCGTAGTTCAGCGGCCCGGTCCGTTCTTCGCCGAGGAACAGGAAGTTCTGCGCGTCGTTGTAATCGGCAATCCAGCCCGCACGTGCCACTTCAAAGTTACCGACCTTCAGATCGGCATAGTGGATTTTGCCTTCGGTGTTGAACAGTTCGGCCTGAACGCCGATCTGCTTCCACATGTTCTGGGCCGCAATCGCGATGCGCTTGTGGTTTTCAGACGTGTTGTAGCGCAGGGTGAATTTAAGCGGATTGTCAGGGCCATAACCGGCCTCGGCCAGAAGCTTTTTGGCTTCTTCGAGCTTTTCATTATAGGAAAGGTCTTTCCACGAAATGTATGCTGGCTCGCCGTAATTACCGGTTCCGGGCGGGACAAAGGAATAGGCCGGAAGTTCACCGGTTTTCAGAACCGAGTCCGTAATGGCTTCGCGGTTGATCGCCATCGACAGGGCTTTGCGGACACGGACATCCTTGAACATGTCCTTGTCGGTACGGATCGCATAGTAATAGATACCGGCATACGGTGCGATGCGCAGGCTATCGGCAAGGTTATCGCGCAGCCAGGAAATCTGTTCGGACGCGATGTCGCGTGCGACGTCAAGTTCGCCTGCACGGAAACGGTTCTGCATCGCGGTGCGATCTTCATAGGTGTAATAGATCACCTCGTCGATCGGCACATTGGCGGCGTCATAGAATTCCGCGTTCTTTTCAAGTTTGGAATGAACGTTCGGCAGCCATTCGGTCAGTTTGTACGGACCGTTCACCACGATATTTTCCGGTTTCACCCAGTCTTTGCCATATTTGGCAATCGCATGCTGCGGGATCGGGAAGGCGGTCTGGTGGGTAAGTTGTGCCAGGAAATAAGGGGCTGGCGCAGTCAGTTTGACCTGCAAGGTTTTATCATCCAGGGCGGTGGCCGCGAGTTTCGCGCCTTCCTTGCCACTGTTAACAGCCTCGGCACCCTCGATGATATAAAGCAGGGATGCGTATTCCGCACCGGTCGCCGGGTCAAGCAGGCGGTTCCAGCCCGCGACAAAATCACCGGCAGTTACCGGCACGCCGTCCGACCAGTTGTGATCGCGAATTTTAAAGGTATAGGTCATGCCGTCGTCAGAAACGGTCCAGCTTTCAGCGGCACCTGGCACCGGTTCACCATCCGGGCCATATGTCAGAAGACCCAGAAACATATCATCCGACAGGCGGCTGGTCTGAACCGTCGAAATGAAATGCGGGTCCATTGATTGCGGTTCGCCGTCATTGCCGACGCGCAGGATTTTTTCAGCCTGTGCATGTGTGGTGGACAGCATGGTCATGGAACCGGCAAGCAATGCCGTACCCAGCACAAAGGCCCGCGAGGAATTCAGCAATCCCTTCACGAGACCATTTGCGGTCTTCGCGTTTTGTGACATCTGTAATGTCTCCCTCATCTATTTTGCTTTGTTGCCGACGTACTCCCTGAAAGTACGTACGCAAAAATACTGAGACTGACATGCGTGATCTGCAAGTCACGATTCCACAAATTTGAAACAAATGGTGCTTTTTTGCGTGATTGTGGTCATTTTGTGGTGTTATTTTGCGTGTTATTCGGAAATAACAGATTGTTCTGCGGCTGAGGAAGCCTGCAACTTTCGCCTGTAAAACGTTTTGCATGTAATGGTGATTGTCGCGTCGCGCCTTGCGGCTATATGCGCAAAAAGTGAAACAGTTCACATTCAAAGGGTTGGCCGCTAAATTCGGTGATCACGAATCGGGCTTTGTGATTTTCTGCATTATTTTTCGGCAATTCAGGCGATTTCAATATCTTGGCGCGAAAATGGACGTTCTCTGATTACATTTTCGCGCGTGAAAAGATTTCGGAATACAAACCCGGTATCGCGTCATGGCAGCTTGATGAAACAAGCATGAATTCAAAAAATTGCCGTTGAGAAACACCGTCATTCAGGCTACGGGTTTTTGCGTACGCTGTTTTGCAGATTTCCTTTATCAACAAATGCGACCGAAAGATGCCTTTAAGCCGGTTTGATCTGGCGGCCCTGATGGTTGCCATATTTGGCATTTCTCAGGCCGGTTCTTGATATTGCCATGGCCGTCGGGTTCAATTCAAAATCCACCTTCAATCTTGCGTTTAGGCGTGTAACCGGTACAACACCAAGCAAATACCGAGTTGCTGCAGATACGCACACGACCGCCCCGGAATTGTTGGGGATGCTGTCGTCGGCCCCGGTTAACAACAGACAGCGACCATCAGGATAAAGAATGGATACGTCCGAAATCGTTCTTTTGCTTATTGCTGCAGTCGGCCTTGCACAGGCCGCATTCCTGATGCTGCTGTTGCGGCACGAGGGCAAACGCGCATTTCGTGCGAATCGCTGGTTGCTGGTGTTCTCGTTGACCGCCTGCGCAAGCTTTGTCGAAGACATCAGCGATGTCTTCCTCTCGCCGCTTTATATTCTGTATCTGGCAATTATTTTTGTACCGGTCACATTTGTCTTTTTGCCATCTATCTACTTGTATTTTCGCGAAATTGCTGACCGTCCCGTGCGCTATCCGGGGGGGCATTTCGTCATTCTGGTGCCGGTCGCCATCCTGACGGCGGTCGCGGTACACATAATGCGCACCCGTATACTTCCGGGCGACATTGGCGGAGAAATCGATTTCGAACTGGATACCGATATTGAAAGTCATTTGCCTGTGGCTGCGATCCTGCTGACAATCATTATTGCGCTTTATGTCCAGTTGTTTGGCTATATGGTCAAAATCTGGCGGGTTGCGATTGGCTATCTGCGGCAGGCGGGTGAACAACTCGGTGCGGATCAGCGCGTTCTGCGCCGCTGGGTGACGGAACTGCTGACTGGCATCAGCCTGATTTTTCTGATTTTTACCGCAACGACGATTGTCGATATTTTCATTACCGATAGCCAATGGCTGACGACCCTTGTACAGGGGGCGTTCGCGCTCGTATTCTTTCGTATGTGCCACGTGATTGCGCACAACCCGGCTTTGTTCGTTCAGGCGGAATGGGACGGGGCGCAAGAGATGGCAATGGATGAAGATGCCCGTGATTTCACGGCAACCGGGTCGAGGCAAACCAGGTTTGCACCTCGCAACTTGGTGGATGCCGATGAAATCAGCAGAATTTGTAAACGGCTTGACGCCATCAGGACCAGAAGCGACCTGCTTTTCGATCCTCTTGTCAGCCTGCCAAAGCTTGCAAATGCAGTCGGTGCAACCCCTAACCAGCTTTCCTATGTGCTGAACCAGCATCTTGGCAAAAGCTTCTTTGACTTCATCAACGAAGTCCGAACCGGCGAGGCATCCCGCCTTTTGGTAAACGAGCCGGATCGCACCATCCTTGATATCGCAACCAGTGTTGGTTTTAATTCCAAATCAACCTTCAATCTGGCTTTTAAGAAAATCACCGGCAAAACGCCAAGTGTTTACCGATCGGAGACCCTGTCGCGGCGTAACCCCGTACTTTAGCGCTGCTGTAATCTTTATCGTCGCAAATGACGGGCATATGAATGTTTGAAACAATCGATTTGCTGCTGCTGCTGATTGCAGCACTTGGCGCGGTTCAGGCCGTTTTTCTGATTATTCTTTTGCAGGGCGAGGGAAAACGCGCATTTCGAGCAAATCGCTGGCTGATGATGTTTGCGGTGGCCGTGGGAATGGGCTTTGTCGACGATATCGTCGACGCCATGGTCAATCCGCTTGTAAATTTGTATCTGGCACCGCTTTTGACGCCTTTCTTTTTCGCTTTTATCCCAGCGATCTACCTTTATTTCCGCGAAATATCCGGTAATCCTTCAACGAGGCCCCTGTGGCATTTTGCACCAATGTTACCCGTTTCGTTGATCATGATCGGGGTTGTGAACCTGCTTGCTGACAGCATTTCTGCATCCGGATCGAAAAAGTCCGAAATCAATATCGATCTCGATTTTAGTCAGAGCAGCACGTTTAACCTTCTATTGATCCTGCTGATCGCAACGTTTTGTATTCAGTTTGCGATTTATATGTTCCGGATTTGGCATGTTGCGGTTCGATATTTACAGGATGCTGATCGGCAACTTGAAGCTGATCAGAAAGGCCTGCGTCGCTGGGTGCTTGAATTGCTGATCGGGCTCAGTGTGATTTTCACCCTTTTCACGCTGATCAATCTTTTCGATACCATCGTTTCGCGCAGCGAGTGGCTGCTGCTGGGGGTAAAGGCGACGTTTGTTCTCGTTTTTCTCCGCATGTGTCATGTCATCGCCGCAAATCCGGCATTGTTTGTTCAGTCCGAACAGGGTGAACCGGAAATACGCGATGAAAATGTGGCCAGTGTCGTGCAGTCGGGCATGGCGCGCCACATTCTGGATATGGACGATGTCAGTCGAATACGGATAAAACTTGATCGTATTGTTGCGGCGCGCGATTTAATGTTCGACCCGCTTCTGACCATGCCAAAGCTCGCGAATGCTGTTGGGGTGACACCCAATCAGCTTTCCTATGTGCTGAACCAGCATCTTGGCAAAAGCTTCTTTGATTTCGTCAACGAGGTCCGTACATACGAAGCATCCCGTCTTCTGATCGAGGAAC
>NZ_AUNC01000018.1:0-61267 GCF_000714555.1 Thalassospira permensis NBRC 106175
TCCAGAAAACCGGAAAAAGTTCCCAATCAAAACTCATTACGACATAAAAGATATATTTCTCAATATCTTAGCCGGGAAAATCTGTTTCCCCGGCCTTGTCGCTTCCTGAAAGCAGCATCAGTCCCAATCGGGTGCCAGCCCGTCGGGGCTGACGATCCGGCCGTTTTCATCGGCCAGACCATGAATGGCCTGCATTTCCTCGCCGCTCAGTTCGAAATCAAAGATGTCGAAATTTTCCGCGACCCGGCTTTCGGTTGCGGTTTTCGACAGGGCAATCACATCATTCTGCTGCAACAGCCAGCGCAGAACAACCTGTGCGACCGACCTGTCATGCGATTTGGCAATCTCGCCAAGCTGCTCATTCTCCAGCACCTTGCCATCGGCCATCGCATAATAGGCGGTCAGCGCCATGCCATGCTTGCGCGCAACGTCCATGACCTTGGTCTGATCAATGAATGGATGATATTCGACCTGATTGGTCACAAGCGGCGCATCCGATAGCGCGGCGGCCTCGTCCATCAGGGCAATGTTGAAATTGCTAACCCCGATATGGCGCACCTTGCCGGCCTGCTTGACCTCGTTTAACGCCCCGATCTGATCGGCAAGCGACACATCATTGTTCGGCCAATGCAACAGCAGCAGATCGACATAATCGGTTTTAAGCTTTTCAAGGCTTTCATCGACCGATTTGATAAAGGCATCATGCCTGTAATTGCTGACCCAGACCTTGGTGGTCAGGAAGATGTCCTTGCGCGGGACGCCGCTATCAAGGATCGCCTGCCCGACCGCGGCTTCGTTGTCGTAAATCTGGGCCGTATCGATATGGCGAAAGCCGGTTTTGATCGCCTGTGGCACGATACGCAGAACGTCGGCTTCGGGCATGCGAAAAGTGCCAAAGCCAAGGGCGGGAATCACCGCACCATTTGCAGATACATCAAACATCTGAATTCCTCATTGAAAATGTCGCGACTGTCTTCGCAACGGCTGCCAAACCCGAAGGTTCCGATAATTCCGGCACTCAGGCCGATTTGCGCAGCGTCAGGATGACAATCCCGGTAATCACGACCAACCCGCCCAGCATCTGGGCCGGGCTGATCATCTGTTCCAGCACCACCCAGCCAAACAGCAGGGTGGCAATCGGTTCCATATTCATCACCGGCGCATTGCGCGCCATATTCAGCCGCGGCACCGAGATAAACAGGACGGAAAAGGCACCACCATACAGCAATACCAATGCACCAAGACCAAGCCAGCCAGGCGTTGCCGCGGGCAAATTCATCCCGCCCGGCACCAGTTCGGCGAAACCGGCCACGATCATCGATGCAAACACAATCAGCATGGTGAACATGCTGCGCACCGATCCGCGCAAAGCCGACAATCTGTGATCGGTCACCCAAAGGGCCACGGCAAAGGACGTTGCCGCACCAAGCGCAAAGACAATCCCCTGCCACCAGTTCGCACCGACATCACCCTCCATCGCCAGAACGCCGGGCACATCAAGTGCTAAAACAAGCCCCGACAGGATAAACAGCATCAGGGCCGCCGATTTCAATGTCGGTCGCGCCCCGCCCAACGCCCAGGTCAGCAACGCCAGAATGATCGGGAAACTATTGGCCGTCAGAAGGGCCAACGCGACCGGAATGCGGGCCACTGCCGAATACAGGCACAGGCTTTGAATGGTGACCAGAAGCCCCAGCAACAATTGCCATCTGCGCGTCCCGGCCGGAAGCCGGATCGTCTGCCTTTGCCAGATCACAAGCGTGATCAGGATGGCCAAAGCCACACCGGACCGGCACAGGATCGCCAGAAGCAACCCCGTGCCGTTTTCAAATGCCAGCCTTGCCGCCACATGGTTCCCGGCAAAGGAACAGGCAACAACAACAAGGATCAGAACCGCAATCTGGCGCGGGAAATGTTGAGGAACGGCAGCAGGCAGGGCAGTCGAAATGGACATATCAAAACCGGTTTTGTGGGGCGAACAATCAGAAAACGCCAGAAAGCCCCTTAAAACAAGTCTTTCCGGCAAAGGGTGCCACATCCGGTGAACAGGATGCGGCAACCCGATATCGGTTATGCGGTCTGAAGGGCGTTATCGGACCGGCGATCAAGCACACCGCTGATCATGGTCAGACCAACCGCAAACGCTACCAGAAGGGCCGCAACCCACGGCGTTGCCGACAGACCAAGCGACGAGGAAACAACAATCCCGCCAACCCACGCTCCAATCGCAATGCCAAGGTTAAAGGCCGCAATGTTCAGCGCCGATGCGACATCCACCCCGCCCGGCCGGTGCAGCTTTGCCAGTTGCACGACATAAAGCTGAAGCCCCGGCACATTGGCAAATTGCAGGAAACCAAGGGCCGCCAGCGTAATAACCGCAAGGACCGGCGACACGGCAGTAAAGGTAAAGATCACAAGTGTGACGGCCTGCAAGGCAAACAGGATGGTCAGCGCCCGGACCGGGTTCCGATCCGCAATGCGTCCCCCGGCAAGGTTGCCAACCGCAATCGCAAGCCCATAAGCAACGAGGATAAGGCTGACACTGGATTCACTGAACCCCGTAATATCCTGAAGCACGGCAGACAGATAGGTAAAGGTGACAAACGTTCCGCCATAACCAAAAGCGGTCATGCCAAACACCAGAAGCAACCGGCCACTGCCAAGCACGCGCACCTGATCAAGCAGGCGTGCGGGCTCTGCCCGGCTGAGGTTCGAGGGCAGCAAAGCCGCAATCCCTACAAAGGCAATCACGCCAAGAAGCGAAACACCCCAGAAAGTCGCCCGCCAGCCAAACATCTGACCGATATAGGTGCCAAGCGGCACACCGGTCACAATCGCAACCGTCAACCCCATGAACATCATCGCAATCGCCGATGCCCGGCGGTTTTCCGGCACCAGATCGGCGGCAATCGTCGCCCCGATGGAGAAAAACACACCATGCGCAAAGGCCGAAATCACCCGCGCAACCAGAAGCATTTCATAACTCGGGCTAAGGGCGGCGGCACTGTTGCCAACCACAAACACCCCCATCAGCCCCAGCATCAGGGTCTTGCGGTGCATGCGCCCGGTCAGGGCGGTTAAAACCGGCGCACCAAATGTGACACCAAGGGCATAAACACTGACAATCAACCCGGCCATCGGCAGGGTCACCGAAAGATCGTTTGCCACGGTCGGCAAAAGGCCGACGACAACAAACTCCGTCGTGCCGATCGCATAGGCCGCGATCGTCAACGCAAATAAAGCAAGCGGCATTTCAATTCTCCGGCCCGCGCGCCATGCGTCTGCGGGCACAAATGGTTGGTGGGGCATCCCGCCCCGTTCATTGCCGCCCACTATGCCGATGGAATGCTTGCACGATAATCCGGATTGCGCGACAAATGCTTTTGAATTGAATTCAAAGCCGGAGGATCAGTTGGATAATCGCGCAGGGGAAATGGAAGTCTTCATCCGGGTCGCGGAACTCAGAAGCTTTTCCGAAGCCGGGCGCAAGCTGCATCTGTCGCCATCTGCTGTCAGCAAACTTGTCACACGGATCGAAGACCGGCTGGCGACCCGGCTTCTGGTAAGGTCCACACGCGGATTGCAACTGACCCCCGAAGGCGAGATGTATCTGGTCCGCGCCCAGCGTGTTCTCGATGAAATCGACGATGCCGAACGTGCGGTCGCAAGCGGCGGCAAGGCCGCCCCGCGTGGACGGTTGCGCGTCAATGCCTCCATCGCGTTTGGCGTGATGTATGTTCAGCCGCTGATCCCGGCCTTTCTCGCACGCTATCCCGAGGTCGAGCTGGACTTTTCCCTGACCGACGGGATCATTGATCTGCTTGAGGAACGGGCCGATATTGCCATCCGATCCGGATCATTGCCCGACTCATCGTTAAAGGCCCGCAAACTGATCGAAAGCAGCCGCACCATCGTCGCATCACCGGAATATATTGCCAAACGCGGCCTGCCCGGCCATCCGGACGAACTGGACAGTCACAATTGCCTGCGGTTCAACTTCCCGATCCCGATGAATGAATGGCCTTTCACCAATCCCGACACCGGCGAACGGTTTGGCCGGACGGTATCGGGCAATTTCCTCTGCGACAGCGGCCCGGCCATGCGCCGCCTTTGCCTTTCAGGGCTCGGCATGGCGCGGTTGGGGCGGTTCCATGTTCAGGGCGATCTGAAGGCCGGAACACTGGTTGAAATCCTGCCCGACTGGAACCCGAATGACGAACAGCTGATCCATGCGATCTTTGCCGGGCATGAACATCTTGCCGCGCGCATCCGGGCCTTCATCGATTTTCTGGTCAATCATATTGATCCGCACGGAAACGGTATCCGACTTCCGTAACGATCACTATCACGATAAAAATAAAATCGCGGATTCTGGCAGATCAGGAAACAGGTGCGCTTAGCAGTTCAAGGCACCGCTGCGCTACCGTTCGGGCCGGTTGCAGGGATGGATGCCTGAACGGCACGATTTCCGTGTTGGGAAGCAATGGCCGCGCATATCCACCGTCATAAAGTGACTGGTGCAAACGTTGATGGCGGGGGCCTGCGATGCCATCGGGGGCATAGATATAAACCCCGCCCGGTGCGGCAGCCGCTTCGCAACACATCGAAACCGAATCTCCGGTAACAAGGATGATATCGGCCAGCGCCAGATACCCGAAATACGGATTTTCCGCCTTCGAGCTCCAATCATGCAGATGATAGGCAAGCCCCGAATTGCCGAGCATTTCGGCAATGATCTCCTCGTTCTCCGGGCCTGTGCGACGGCTGGTCGTGACCAGCAGGCTACCATCAATGGCCCCGGTCGCCTCAATCGCCCGACCAACCAGTTCCCGGGCCATATCCGCGGTGAAGACCGTACTTTTGGTGCTGCCGCCGATGATCAGTGCCACGCGCGGGCTTGGCAGCCCCTTGAAATGCGGCCGCCATAGATCGGCTTCGATCAGAAGCCGCGTCTCGGTTACCCGATGCGGGGCACCGGGGATTTCAACAACATTGTCACGCGCTGGCATCCGGTCATGGGCCGGGACCGCAATCAGGTCAAACGCCCCCTCGCCCCCATCCGGACGCATGATCTGACAAATTCGTGTATGGCCGTTGCTTTGCTTTTTGATCCAGCGGGCAATCGGTGCGGTGCGCCGTCCTGCGGCAATCACCAGATCGGGCCAGGGTGCGACAAGGCGCGCCCGTGATCCGGTATCCACCCCCAAAAGGCTGGCCCGGCGGATAACATTGGGCAACCGTGCCAGATTGGTATAACCGATATCGACCCGCTTGAAGGGCTGTGCCAGTGCTTCTGCGACACCGATGGCCTGATTGACGTTTCCTGCACGGTCATCGGCCAGAACCCAGATCAGGCGTGCATCATCATCGGTCATTCAGGGTCACATCCTTGTCGGAATATGGATTTCCCGTCCAGGCAGGAAACGTGGGGCCACGATCAGGCCAGATCGTTTCCTGATTGGTACAGACAGTGCGCACTTTTATCAAGCGCCTGACACGCGAAGCCTTTTTCGGCTATGCATTGTTACCAATATGTCATCATAATACCCCGGCATAATTCTTGAAACGGTCTGGCGGGAAATGCTCAAGACATCAATATCCGCAAAGCGAAGTGCACGGCTGGTTTTGGCCGGAATGCTGATATTGCTGCCGGTTACCGTATGGCTGACCACGGAACTGTGGCGCGAAACCCGTCTTGTCGAAATCACCGAGGACGGCCGCAACAAGCTGGAACTTTATCGTTCCAACCTTCAGGGGGCGATCAAGGAACACGAATACCTTCCGATCACGCTTGCCAGTGACAAACGTATCCTTGACCTTGCCCTGCATTCCAGCCCGTCGGACGCGGCCGAGGTCAATCTCTATCTGGAAAAACTCGCCGCTGACAGTGGCGCATCCGACATCTATTTCATGGATCGCAACGGGACAACAATTGCGGCCAGCAACTGGAACAGCGATGCATCCTTTGTCGGGCGAAATTTTGCGTTCCGGCCCTATTTCAAACAGGCCGAAGCCGGACTGACCGGGCATTACTTTGCCTTTGGCATCACGTCGAATGTCCCAGGTTATTATATCTCGCATCCGGTCCGCCCGAACGGGGCGGCATTCGAAGGCGTGATGGTGGTCAAGACCCACCTTGAAACCCTTGTCCAACGCTGGGCACGCGGGAACGAGAATGTTCTGGTAACCGATGAAAACGGCATCGTCATCATTACATCACGGCCCGAATGGCGGTTTCGCGCCCTGACCGGCATTCCGCCCGAAGACCGGCCTGAACTGATGCTTTCGCGCAAATATGGTGAATATCCGCTCGATCCGATGCCCGTTCATCAGGGCGAATGGCCCGGCGATGACGGGATCAGCATTCTGTCGCTTGCATCAGCACAGGTCATCACCCCGGAAACCCTTCAATCAGGGCAAGCTGCAACGGCAAAACCAGACGCCGAAGCCAGCGGAAAAGCCAAAAATGATGCCAAACCATATCTTGTGATCCGAAGCCCCCTGCCCAAACAGGGCTGGAATATTTATCTGCTGACCGACAAGGCGGTTCTTGATCAGTCGATCCTGACCGCGGGCTTCATCGGCGGGGCCATGCATATCATCATCATGGGGACGATTTTTGTGCTGCTGCAACGCCGTCGCGCGATGCTCGAACAAATAGAAATCCGCGACTGGTCGCAACGTGAACTGGAACGTCAGGTGCGGCTTCGCACCGCCGACCTCATGAGCACAAACCTCCGCCTTGCCGAGGAAATCAGTGAACGCCGCCGCACCGAAGACGCCCTGCGCACGGCACAGGCCGAACTGGTGCAGGCTGGCAAACTTGCCGCCCTTGGCCAGATGTCAGCTGGCATTGCACACGAAATCAATCAACCACTGACCGCCATTCGAAGTTACGCCGAAAACGCGCTTAAATTCATTGCGCGCGGCAATGACGAAACCGCCAGCCGTAATCTGGGCCGGATTTCTGAACTGACCGAACGCATGGGTCGGATCACCAACCATCTGAAAACCTTTGCCCGCCGCCCAAAACATGACACCCATCCGGTGCAATTGGCCGAACCGCTGGAAAAGGCGATTGATCTGCTGCGCGAAACCGGCCGGGCCGGATTGGCCGACATACGTTATCAGGCGTTGGAAAACCTGCCAAAAGTCACCGCCGAGGAAAACCAGCTTGAACAGGTATTCCTCAATATCCTGAGCAACGCCGCCGATGCCTGCCGGGATGAGGAATTCCCCGAAATCGGTATCATGCTTGAGGAAAAGGATGGTCGCGTTCTGGTCGCGATTACCGATAACGGCCCCGGTATCCTGCCCGAAAATTTGCCCAAACTGTTCGACCCGTTCTTCACCACCAAACCGTTTGGTGACGGGCTGGGGCTGGGGCTTTCGATCTGTTATGGCATCATGCGCAGCTTTGGCGGCACGATACGTGCGGAAAACCGCCCGATGGGCGGGGCCTGTTTCACGATTGAATTGCGATGCATAGAACAGGTGTCCGGGCATGACGGCACATCAACCTCGACGGCATCGCCGATGCCTGATACAACATCCGGCCAAACCGCCGAAACAGAAGGCGCGGAAACGGATCTGCTGGTACATCGTATGATCGCCCCGTGATCCGGAACGGATTAAAAGGGGAAGGCATTTGAATAACTCGGCCCATTGCGTTCTGTTTGTCGATGACGACGAAGATGTGCGGGAAGCCGCACAGCAAACGCTGGAGCTTGCCGACATCCTTGTCGAATGCCACAGCGACGCCGGTTCGGCGCTGGAACGTGTTCGCCGCGGCTGGCCTGGAATCCTGATTACTGATATCCGCATGCCGCGCATGGACGGCATGGAATTGCTGTCTCAGGTGCGCAAGGTTGAGCCGGAAATGCCGGTGATCCTTGTCACCGGACATGGTGACGTTGCCACCGCGGTGCGTGCGATGCGCGAAGGCGCGTTTGATTTCATCGAAAAACCGTTCGACCCGGATCATTTCATCGATATCGCGCGCCGGGCCATGGCCCATCGGCAGCTGGTTCTTGAAAACAGGACGCTCAAGGCCGAACTGGCCCGCCACAGCAAGGAAGTATCGGGCCTGATCGGTCGCACGCCTGCCATGGAAAAGCTACGCACGCTGATTGGCAATATCGCCGCGACCGATGCCCATGTCCTGATCAATGGCGAAACAGGTGCGGGCAAGGAAGTGGTTGCGCGCACCCTGCACGAGGCATCAGGCCGCCCCGGCCAGTTTGTGGCAGTCAATTGCGGCGCAATGCCTGAAAACCTTATTGAATCCGAACTGTTCGGCCACGAAGCGGGCGCATTCACCGGGGCGGAGAACAAGCGTATCGGCAAATTCGAATTTGCCGACAAGGGCACCATGTTCCTTGATGAAATCGAAAGCATGCCATTATCGCTTCAGGTCAAACTGCTGCGGGTTTTGCAGGAACGCGCGCTGGAACGGCTGGGCTCGAACAAGTTGCAACCTATTGATTTGCGCGTGGTGGCCGCAACCAAGATTGATCTGCGCGAGGCATCATCACGCGGGGCATTCCGCGAGGATTTGTATTACCGGCTGAATGTCGTGCAACTGCACATCCCGCCATTGCGTGATCGAAAGGATGACATCCCCCTTCTTTTCCAGCATTTCATGAAAGAGGCGCAAGGAAGGTTTGGCCGGGAATTTGCCCCGTTGAACGGCACGGAAATCGCCCGCCTGACTGCCCATGACTGGCCGGGGAATGTCCGCGAATTGCGCAACGCTGCCGAACGCCGGGTTCTGGGCCTTGATCCGTTTGCCGGTGACAGCGCACAGGCAACCGAAAATGTCCTGTCCCTGCCCCAGCAAGTCGAAGCATTTGAAAAAGGCGTGATCTGCGAGGCACTCCGTCAGCGTGGCGGCCATGTAACGGCAACGGTCAATGCACTGGGCGTTCCGCGCAAAACCTTCTATGACAAACTTGCCAAATACGGCATCGTCCCGGCAGAGTTTCGCAATAAATCAGACGGTTAGGAACGATCAGGGCAAATCGCCCCGCAATACTGCCCGTAATCTGACAAAGCGACTGGCGGGATAAGCCTTTGCCGCACCTTTTGCAATTGGTCCTACCAACCACCCGCCCCGCCTGCGTCAAAAATCCTGCAATCGATAAAAATTTTGCATTTTCAACTTGAGGTATTGTGCGGAAGACCGCACATTGCGAAGAAGGGATGTGCGGGAAAGACAACAAAAAGAAGAACTTACGCTGCACCGCACCATTGCGAAACACACTGCAAACCGCTGATATTACTTATCGTAATGACAGATATGCAGAACTGGCCCGGCAATTGCAGTGTTGCACCCCAGCGCCAAACGGCGACCTGAACGACGCCGATAATTGGCGCGCTACTGGGAAAACGCACAAAGCTTATAGGGAGACTATTGATGCGTCCGATTACCAAAAAACTTCTCGCAACCAGCGTTGCAATGGCAGCCGTTCTTGGCATGACCAGCGCGGCGTCCGCACAGGTTGTTGTCAAATACGCCCATGTGGTTGCCCCGAACACCCCGAAGGGCCAGGGCGCTGAATTCTTCAAAAAGCGCGCCGAAGAAATCCTTGGTGACAAGGTTAAAGTCGAAATTTATCCGAACTCGCAGCTGTTCGATGACGACAAGGTTCTGCCGGCAATGCTGCGTGGTGACGTCCAGCTTGCAGCACCGTCGCTTGCGAAATTCGGCAAATGGACCTCGAAGCTCGGCCTGTTCGATCTTCCGTTCCTGTTCAACGACATGGAAGCTGTTGAATGCTTCCAGAAAGGCGAAAAAGGCCAGGAATTGCTGCTGTCGATGGCAGACAAGGGTCTTACCGGTCTTGGTTACTGGCACAACGGCCTGAAACAGCTCTCGGCCAACAAGCCGCTGCTGACCCCGGCTGACGCTGCGGGCCTGAAATTCCGTATTCAGAGCTCGGACGTACTTGCTGCACAGTTCGAAGCTGTTGATGCCGTTCCTCAGAAAATGGCATTCGCCGAGACCTATTCGGCACTTCAGACCGGCGTTGTTGACGGTCAGGAAAATACCTGGTCGAACATCTATTCCCAGAAGTTCTTTGAAGTTCAGGATTACATCACTGAATCCAACCACGGTCTTCTCGACTATCTCGTCGTGACCTCGACCAAATGGTGGGACGGTCTTGATCCGGAAATCCAGGCTGGCCTGAAACAGGCCATGGACGAGGCAACCGAATATGCCAACGGCCTGTCGGGCAAACTGGCCGACGAACAGCGCCAGCTGATCGTTGATTCGGGTGAAACCGAACTCGTCAAACCGTCTGCTGACGATGTCAAAGCATGGCGCGAAGCCATGAAGCCTGTCTGGGCGCAGTTCGAAGGCGATATCGGTGCCGATCTGATCGAAGCCGCTGCCGCCTGCAACAAGTAATTCCTCGAACCTAGAGGACCGTTACCGCTATGATTAAAACGGTCGTTGACCGGCTGGAGGAGGGCATTATTGCCCTCCTTCTCGCCGCCATGACGATGCTGACCTTCGTCAATGTCGTCCTTCGTTACGGCTTCAATTCCGGCATGACCTGGTCGATGGAAATCACCGAATTTCTGTTTGCTTGGCTTGTGCTTTTCGGCATGTCTTATGGTGTCAAGGTCGGATCCCATATCGGGGTTGATGCCCTTGTTCAACTGTTTGCAAAACCCGCCCAGCGCATCACCGGTATCTTTGTTGCTTTGGTCTGCATGTCCTATGCCGCGCTTATTCTTTATGGCGGCTGGGAAAGCATGACCTTCTATCACATGATCGGTATCGAGGCCGAAGATTCCCCGATCCCGATGTGGGTCGTCTATCTGATCCTGCCACTTGGCGGTGCGTTGCTGCTGTTCCGTCTCGGACAGGTCCTGTGGCGTATTCTTTCGGGTCAGCAAAACGGATTCTCGCTTGCCGATGAAGCACGCGAGGCGATCGAAACCATTGGCGAAGGCGACAAAGCCGACGTCATGGCCGACGGCATCGTCCGTCGCGACAACGATAAATGATCGCGGGGGAACGCCTTAAATGACAATCGCATATCTGTTCATCACGCTGTTTGCGTTGATGGCGCTTGGCACCCCGATCGGCGTGGCGCTGGGCCTGTCATCCATCACCACCATCCTGTTTTTCGGATCAGACTCGCTTGCGACCCTGATCGAAAAGCTGTTCAACGGGATGGAACATTACACCCTTCTGGCCATTCCGTTCTTTATCCTTGCCTCGACCTTCCTGTCGACTGGCGGGGTGGCACGCCGCCTGATCCGATTTGCCGTCGATACGGTGGGCTGGTTCCATGGTGGTCTTGCCATGGCGTCGGTTCTGGCCTGTATGCTGTTTGCCGCCGTTTCGGGTTCAAGCCCGGCCACAGTTGTTGCCATCGGTTCCGTCGTGATTGCCGGTATGATCAAATCGGGTTATCCGCGCAATTTCGCCGCCGGTGTGATTTGTAACGCCGGGACGCTGGGCATTCTGATCCCGCCGTCGATCGTGATGGTGGTGTATGCCGCGGCAACCCAGGTTTCCGTTGGTCGCATGTTCCTGGCTGGTGTTATTCCCGGTCTGATTGCCGGCATCATGCTGATGACCGTGATCTATATCGTGGCCCGGATCAAGAAACTGCCAAAACAGGATCGTCCGAGCGTTACCGAATGGCTTGAAGGCCTGTTTTCAGCATCGGGTGGCCTGCTTCTGGTTGTTGTGATCATGGGCGGCATTTATGGCGGGATATTTACCCCGACCGAGGCCGCGGCAGTTGCATCCGTTTATGCCATGCTGGTCGCCATCGTGTTCTATCGCGATATGGGGCCGATAAAAGGCGTTGCATGGGTTCCGGAAAAAGGCATGAGCTTTGCTGCCATTATTGGCCACAACCTGCCGAAAATCGGCAAGGCCATTGCCATGATCCCGTTCGACAAGGATATCCGCCACGTGCTGCTTGAGGCAGGCAAAGTGACCATCATGCTGATGTTCATCATTGCCAACGCCATGCTGTTTGCTCATGTGCTGACATCCGAACGCATTCCGCACACCATTGCTGAAACCATCATCAACTGGGGTCTGGAGCCCTGGGCCTTCCTGATCGTGGTCAACATCATCCTGCTGATTGCCGGAAACTTCATGGAGCCGTCGGCGATCCTTCTGATCATGGCGCCGATCCTCTTCCCGATCGCGATAAAGCTCGGTATCGATCCGATCCATCTTGGTATCATCATGGTTGTGAACATGGAAATCGGCCTGATCACGCCGCCGGTCGGACTTAACCTGTTCGTGACGTCGGGCATTACCGGAATGTCGCTGGTTCAAGTGGTTCGCGCCGCTTTGCCGTGGTTGATGATCCTTCTGGTCTTCCTGATCATCGTGACATACATCCCGGCAATTTCGACATGGCTTCCGACCATGTTGATGGGCCCGGAAAAGGTCATGAATTACTAGGGCCGGTGAAAACCGAAAACCTTGCAAACGGCACCCCATCGCGGGTGCCGTTTTCTTTTACCGCCTATATTCTTGCACCGCCTCAAACGGTTATATGCATAGCTGATATTCAGCCCGCAAAAATCGCCGGGCTGGAAAAAACAGAATTTACGTGGATAATAGCATGACTTGAATCGTTTCAGGTTGCGACCCACCCGGCCCCGTCACTCGTAACGGCGCAGCCTTCCTAACGCCACGGCCATATCTGACCGGAATTTTCGCACCTCACACTATCCGGGGGTCGGCGAATTTGCCCCATTACCTGTCATTGTGGCCAGCCTTAAGGAAGTCCGTTAAATATCTACACCAGAAACCGGATGGATCGCACCCCACCTGCCACCATAAGAAACGGATACGGAAGTCATGGCGAATAAAGATGCCAGCGCCCCGATCAATACCAAGCGCCTTGCGATCCTGCTTGCCGCCCTGATCGCGACCGCGCCCTTTGCGATTGATACCTACCTGCCGGCCATCCCGGCTATGGCGGTCGATTTTGGTGCGCCGACCCACAATGTCGAAGTATCGATCAGCATGTTCCTGATCGGCTTTGCACTGGGGCAACTGATTGGCGGGCCACTTTCGGATCGCGTAGGTCGCCGTCCGGTCGCCCTTGTCGGACTGGTGATTTACATCATCACCAGTGCGATGATCATCTTTGTCGACAGTTCTTTCTCGCTCAACGTCATGCGCTTTATCCAGGCGATTGGCGGCGGTTTTGCCCTTGTCATCGTCGGTGCGTCGGTCCGCGACCTGTTTGACGGCAAAGATGCGGCACGTATGTTTGCCCTGATCGCGGTAATCATGATGATTGCACCGCTGGTCGCGCCCACGGTCGGCTCGGCCCTGTTGGTTTATTTCCAGTGGCAGGCAATTTTCGTTCTGCTGGTGATCTATGGCAGCATCATGCTGGTGGTTGTCTGGTTCAAGCTGCCTGAAACCACCAAGCTGCGCCCACGCTATGCGGGGCCTGCGCGACGGGTCTTGTGGACCTATCTGGAAGTTCTGCGTACCCGCAAGGCGGTTGGTTTCATGCTGGCCCATACCGGCGCCAGTGCGGTGATGTTCAGTTTCCTGACCGACAGCCCGTTCATGTATATTGATTATTTTGGCGTATCACCCAGCCAGTTCCCTTATCTGTTCGGAGCCAATGTCATTGTCATCGTGATCTGCAATCGACTGAACAATCCGTTGCTGAAACGGCTTGAATGTCATCAGATACTGGCAATCGGCACCGGCCTTCAACTGGCGGCGGTAATCGGATTGTTCATTGCGGTGAATGTGTTCGAACCATCCCTCTATGCGGTTGTGCCACTTGTGATGGTCGCCGTTGGCATGATCGGGCTGACAGCGCCAAACGCAACTGCGGCCTTCATGCAGTATTTCCCGCATATCGGCGGTACGGCAACCGCCTTGATGGGCACCATCCAGTTTGCCACTGGCGCCTTGGCAGGCACCATCATCGGGCAGGTTCATGACGGCAGCCTCCTGCCCGCGACCGCATCAATGCTGGCCTTTGGCATTTTCGCCAATGTCATGGTGCATTTCGTGGCCGAGGCAAAACAGATCGAACAACCCGCCCCGGCACAAAGCGACGATACTGTTGTCGTTGCCGCCGACTAAACACAGTCAATGAACGCCAGACAGGAGCCCCACCAAAATGGCAAAGATGAATTTCAACGATTATGGCCGCGCCATGGCCAAATACAATATCTGGCAGAATGGCGTTCTGTACGAACTTTGCGAACAGATCGGCGACGCGGAACGCCGTCGTGACCGCGGCATGTTTTTTGGCTCCATCCATGCAACGCTTAATCATCTGCTCTATATCGACCACCGCATCCTCGGTATCCTGAAAACCGGACAGGCCGAACCGTTTGATGCCCGCACCATAATGGCCGATGATTTCGAAACGCTTCGCAAAATGCGCGTTGAAACCGACGCGGCAATCGCCGAATTCGTCGATTCCAGTGATCATGGTTGGCAGGATGACATTCGCGAATTGATGGGGCTGGATGGTGTAACCCGCAAATTGCCGCGCCAGCTTTTCCTGATGCAGCTTTTCAACCACCAAACCCATCACAGATCGCAAATCACAAGCGAGCTGCACAAGATGGGCCTTGATTACGGCATTACCGATGTTCCGCTGACGCCGGATTTACCGTTGTGATCTGACCGTTACCTGCCTGCGAACACCGCTTTTCTTTTTTCCAGAAAGGCGGTGTAGCCTTCCTTAAAATCCGCACTGTCAAAGGCGCGGTATCCTTCGTCAAATTCCTTGGCACCGATGGCACCACCTTCTTTGAGGCGGTTGATCATTTTCTTATGCAGGCGTTGGGTGATGGGTGCGCCGCTTGCAATACGGGCGGCGGTTGATGCGATTTCCGCATCGAACGCCTCAATCGCCACATAGCGGGCGACAAAACCGATTTCGCGCGCGCGTTTGGCATCAAACACCTGCCCTTCAAGCAGGATTTCAAACAACGCCGCCTCGCCCAGCAGATCGAGCATGATCTGCAATTCCGGATAGCCCAGTGTCGCGCCAAGCTTCATCGGCGGCACGGCGAATTTTGCGTTATCCGCAGCAATCCGCAAATCGCATGCAGCGGCCAGCACAAATGATGCCCCGATGCACGGCCCGTCAATCGCGGCAATGACCGGATGCTGACAGACCCGAAGCGCCTGCAAGGCCTCGGCATGAAGCATCCCGTAATCACGCGCCTTTTCGAACCCGTCACGTTCGCGGACAAATTCATGGATATCCGCCCCGGCACCAAACCCGGCCCCGCTGCCGCCGCGAATAACGATACAGCGCAGGTTATTATCCCCGCCAAGATCATCGGCAATCCGGGCAAGCTCCCCCCACATCGGCTTGGTCAACGCGTTTTTGCGCTCCGGCTGCGAAATGGTGATGGTTGCAATGCCGCCGTCATTGATATCGACGGCAAGTCCGGTTTCCTGCGACATGGCAGTGCCTCTCAGCTTAATTCGGTAAAGCTATACCAAATAAACCCAAAACCGGATTTTGCCAATGCCTGACAAAGGCTTGGCCATTATCGCTGTCTTTGCGGTCGCAACTCAGGATGCCGTGACGTTACGCAATCCATGCGCGCGAAGGCGCCCGACCGCCTTCTCGATATCGGTTTCATAATGAACCAGCGGCGGCTTGATACCATGTGCAAACAGTTCCCGTCGAAGGTCATGCGATGTGCCGGTCAGGATCACCTCGATCCCGCGCCCGCGTGTTTTGCGGGCAAGTCCCGCAATCGTATTGGCCGCGGTTGAATCGAGAAACGGTACAGCGGCAAAATCAATGATCAATGCCCGGTGCGTATCGCCAATCCGGTCCAGAACCGATCCAATGGATGCCGCCGCCCCGAAAAAGAACACGCCGGTAATCCGGTAAATCATGATGTCGGGGTCGGTTGTCGATGAAATATCCGATGCCCCTCCGCCGGTCGTACCGTCGGCCCGATCTTCGGATACGAACGGGCTGTGGGTGGCAATTGCGGTTGTTTTCGACATGCGTTGAATGAACAGAACCGAGCCAAGGGCAAATCCAACAACGATTGCTTCGAGAAGATCTCGGAAAATCGTCAGTAAAAATGTTACCAGCAACACCGCAGCATCGCCACGCGATGCGCGCAGCAAGGTCGCTATCGCGTGCTTTTCGATCATGTTCCATGCCACAATCGCCAGCACCCCGGCCAAGCTTGCCAACGGAATGAAACTGGCTAGCGACGCAGCAACCAATATGAACAACAACAAAAACAGCGCGTGCAAAACGCCCGAAACCGGCCCATGCGCACCGGCCCGGATATTGGTGGCCGTTCTTGCAATCGTGCCGGTCACGCAAATGCCCCCAAACAGACCCGACGCCATATTTGCCACCCCTTGGGCCACCAGCTCACAGTTCGATCTGTGATGTCGGCCAGTCATGCCATCGGCCACCACGGCTGATAAAAGCGACTCAATCGCCCCCAAAAGCGCAAAGGCAATTGCATTAGGCAAAACCGCTTGGACCTTGGCAAGGGTGAATTCCGGCAAGACGGGCATGGGGAAATCACCGGGAATACCGCCAAAGACGCTGCCGATGGTCGATACCGGCAGATTGAACAACGCGGTCGCCAATGCGGCCCCGGCCACCGCAATCAGCATGCCCGGCCAATGCGGGCGCAGCCGTTTGCTGCCGATGATCACAAGGATCGTCGCGCCGGACAACGCAACCGTCACCGGATCGATCCCCGTCAATGCCGCCCAGATCACCGGGAGCTTTTCCAAAAGCGGCCCCGGTTCTTTGCCTGACAAAGTCAGCCCCAGCAAATCCTTGATCTGGCTTGCGAAAATGATCACCGCAATCCCGGCAGTAAAGCCAACCGTCACCGGATAGGGAATGAATTTGATATAGGTACCAAGCTTCAGCGCCCCGATGGCGAGCAACATCAATCCCGACAGGATAGTGGCAATGATCAAGCCATCAAGGCCATGCGTCTGAACCGTACCTGCGACCAGAACGATGAAAGCCCCCGCTGGTCCGCCAATCTGAAAGCGACTGCCCCCCAGGAGCGATACCAGAATCCCCCCGACAATCGCGGTATAAAGCCCCTGTGCGGGGGAAACGCCCGATGCAATCGCAATCGCCATTGATAACGGCAAGGCGACAATCGCCACCGTCAAACCGGCAATCGCATCGGCCCGCAACTGCGCAAACCCGTAACCTTCGCGAAGGACGGTTACAAGTTTTGGGGTAAACAGGTCGGCATATCCGGGGTCGGATGCCTGATTGGTTTTCGAGGTTCTGGTTTCCATAGTCTCCGGCAGCCTTGCAAAAGGCGGCGGGATCGTCGGCATAAGTCGGCGGTCGCCGTCGCAAAATTGTTGCGGTCGTTATTGTTCGCCCTGCTCGTCTGGCAGTGTCGGTTTTATTTCCGGTTCTTTCAGACGCACACCGCGCCCGGTTGCCATGCTGGGCACGTTATCCCCGATCAATTCGATCCCGGCACGGTCAAGTGCTTCGACGACCTTGGTCAGCGTATCAACCACACCACGCACATTACCCTTGCTGGACTCCATCCGCTGGATGGTTGGCACCGAAATCCCGGCCATTTCAGCCAGCGTTTTCTGATCAATGCCCAGCAACGCACGCGCCGCACGCATTTGTCCCGCGGTAATCATTGGGCGCATCCTTCATTCACACATGATCGAAGCCTAACAAAACGCATTTAAAACTGCAATTATGATATTTCAGATATCAACAATGCCATTTCAAATCGACGTTGCCTTATTCGCATCCGGTCCTGCTGCCCGCAAATTTGCCCCCGACATCGCCGGGCACCTGATCCTGACCAGCCGGACAGCGGCTTTTCTTTGCGCTTTGCGTCCAAAAACGCTAAGACGTGCGCAAATATTCGATCCGGAAAAGGGTATAGCCGCCATGACCAACGAAACTTCGACCGCGCATTGCTCGTATGCTGCCAAAACCGTCGCAAAGATTTTGCTTGATATCGGGGCTGTGAATTTCCGCCCGGAAGAGGCCTATATCCTGACATCGGGCTGGGCGAGCCCGGTCTATATTGATTGCCGCAAACTGATTTCCTTCCCGCGCGCACGCCGCAAGGTCATGGAACTTGCCGCCCGTCAGGTTTCCGACAAGGCCGGTTACGAGGCATTTGATGCGGTCGCCGGTGGTGAAACCGCGGGAATCCCCTATTCCGCTTGGCTGGCCGATGTTCTGGACCTGCCGATGCAGTATGTCCGCAAGAAGCCAAAGGGATTTGGCCGCAAGGCACGGATCGAGGGCGACATCCACGAAGGCCAGCGCGTCCTTCTGGTCGAAGACCTTGCCACCGACGGCGCATCGAAAGTCAACTTCGTCAATGCCATCCGCGAAGCCGGTGCCGAATGCAGACATGCATTTGTCGTGTTCTTCTATGGTGTGTTCCCCAATGCGCTTGAAGAACTGAAAAAAGACGATATCGAACTGCATTACCTGGCAACCTGGGCCGATATTCTGGCGGTTGCCGAAGAAGGCAAATACTTCCCCAAAGAAGCCATCGAAGGCGTTCGCGCCTTCCTTGCCGACCCGATCGGCTGGTCCAAGGCACATGGCGGCAAGCACGACTAAGCCAGCAGCACATTGCCAAATTCAAACGCCCGCAGATTTTCCCTGCGGGCGTTTTGCTTTTGATGGCCGGTCTAACGGGATTTATCCCGCCATATCCAATTCCGGCTTTGTCACCTTTGCAGGGATCGCCGCCCCAACCTCGCGTGCTTTTTTCAAGAGCTCCGCAGGGTTATTGCCGTCGGCCAGCAACATCAATTCCGAAGTTGCGACTTCCACTCCGCAATAATCAAAAATGCCCTGATGGATTTGCAGTTTCATGGCCCCGAAATATCCATGCCGGGCAAACGTGCCAAGTCCTGCACCACCAATCGCGACAAGGTGGACCTTCAGATGGTTCAGTTTTTTGATCACCTTTTCACCGTCAATATCCTCATAAGCCCAGCCATTTGAAAACACCCGATCAATCCAGCCTTTCAGGATCGCGGGCATTGACCACCAATAAATCGGAAAAACCAGAACGAGCGTATCGGCGGCATCAATCCGTTTCTGTTCGGCAAGCACATCATCGGGGAACGGGGCCCTCATCTCGAAGGCCGCGATATCATCCTGGCTGAAACGCGGATCAAACCCTTCGGCCGACAGATCAGCAAACTCGAAACTGTGTTCAGGTCCGGCATCCTCAATCCCCTTGCCAATTTGATTGGCGACCGCATGACTGAACGAACCGGAATTTGGATGGGCGACAACAACAAGCGCGCGCATGACATACCTCCTTGCTAGGCAATTGCCACTCAACGGCAATCACTATATACTATAAGTAAGTTACTATCTGTAAGTTACGTTTGGTATATAAAGATGTCAAGCAGCGACGCAAAAAAGTCCCCGTCACATACCCCACGCAAACGGATGGCGCGCGAAGATCGCAATCGGCAACTTCTCGACGTTGCATGGAAGATGATCCATGACGACGGGACCGAGGCACTCAGCCTTGGCAGTCTCGCCGAACAGGCCGGAGTCACCAAGCCGGTGGTCTATGATCATTTCGGAACACGATCGGGTTTGCTGATCGCGCTGTATCAGGATTACGATCGACGTCAGACAGCATTGATGGACTCTACCCTTGCGCAAAGCAGCCATACCCTGCGCGACAAGGCATCGGTGATCGCATCGGCCTATATTGATTGCGTGCTGTCACAGGGGCGCGAAATTTCGGGTGTCATTGCATCACTTGCCGGATCGCCGGAGCTGGAACAGGTCAAACGCGACTATCACATTCTGTTCATTGATAAATGCCGCGATATCCTGTCCCCTTTCAGCCCGACCGGTAAAATACCAATACCCCGCCTTTGGGGCTTTCTGGGCGCAGCCGAATCCCTTTCTTACGCAGCGGCAACCGGCGAAATCACCGCCGATCAGGCAAAGCAGGAACTTTTTGAAACCATCATCGCCATGGTGTCGCGAGACAAAACATAAAGAAAAAAGCCATCAACAGTCGACATACACTATTGATGGCTTTTCAGTCCGTTAATTGTAATCTGACAAAGCTATAGGGAGGCAGATAAGGCGGGCTTTTGTGGCACCGGAAGCATCGATAGCCTTTTGGCCAGATAGCTTTGTCTTGATGCGATAAAATGATGAAGTTCCCCATGATACGTTTGGGGGACTACCGTCCGCACGATATCGTTTTTTAACAATCGTTCGCTCCAGCCACGAACATGTTCAAACCCCGCAAACAAATCCCGGTTAAGCCCGTATACCAATACCGGAAATGCCCGAAACGCGGTCGCATAGGCCATATCGACCATGCATAGCCCAACCTCGCGAAAGGGTCCGGCGGCTTCAAACTTCTTGTTGAGTATGGCCAAGATCAGGCCGATCCTGTGCAATGTCAGATCGCAGTCATGCTCATTATGAGCCCGATACACAAGATCTGCAGTTAGCGACAATATCCGCTCTGCTCGTAAAATCCAGATACTGTGTTCGGCACTCTCAATCAGATCGACCGGATAAAGCGCACGACCATTAATCCTGTCGAGATAATCGCAAATAACCGCAGCCTCGGTTAGCGGTCGCGTTTGGTCAAGAAGCAAGACCGGCACTTGCCTTTCCGAACTGAACTTTTCAAGCCAGGCTGGCTTGTCTTCCAGACGAATATCTTCCCTTTCATGATCAATCGCGTAGTGCCCCATAACCATTGCAACCCGTTGCACATACGGGCACAGCCGGTGGCCTATCAGCTTAAAATGCGGATGTTCCACCCCCACCTCCTTTTAGCCGTTTTCTCCCAAAAACCGCCAAGTTTCAGGCAAATCACGACATGTAATGAATGTTGATTTTATTGCCATCCGGATCGCGAAAATAGGCTGCGTAAAAACCGCTATCATCACCGCCGCGCGCGCCCGGTTCCCCTTCCGATACTGCCCCGACGCTGATCGCCTTGCTGTATACGGCGTCGACCTCGTCCTTTGATTTTCCCTGCAAGGCGATCATTACACCATTCCCAACGGTTGCCCGCCTGCCGTCAAAAGGCAAATGAACCGAAAAATTGGCCTCTCCTTCCGCGCGTGCCCAGACAATGAAATCCTCCATCTCCATCACCCGCTTGGCCCCCATCATGCCAAGAATGGCGTCGTAAAATGCCCCGGACGTAGCAAGGTTGTTCGTCCCAATCGATGTATAACCAATCATTTTGCTCTCTCTTGGTTGTCTGGCTTTATCGGCTCCATCGTATGAATTTGCAAATTTACAATAAATAGGCAATTTTGAATAAATACATTGCAAATTTGAAAGGCCAAAATGGACTGGAATTATGTGAAATCGTTTCTTGCCGTTGTCGACGCCGGGTCACTTGAAAAAGCAGCCGAACGTCTGAATGTCAGCAATACAACGGTATTTCGCCATATCCATGCATTGGAAAAAGAAACCGGAACACGCCTATTCGAACGGATCAAAGGCCGTTACAGCCTGACCGAAGCAGGTGAAGAGATGCTTGGTCCCGCCCGGCAAATCCTGAACAATTTCGAAGCTATCAATCTAAGTGTTTCCGGGCGCGATATTGCCGCTGCTGGGACGGTCCGAATTACCGCACCGACAAGCTTTGCCTATTTCATTCTGCCTGATTATTTTGCCCGCTTACAGACGGCCTACCCAGATATCAGCCTTGAACTTCTGGCAAGTAATCAGGAATTCAACATGGCAGAACGCCATGCTGATATCGCGATACGGGTCGCGGAACTCCCGCCCGAATATCTTGTCGGCCGCGAAGTTCGCAAGATAGATTGGGGACTTTACGCAAATCATGATATGGCGGAAAAAACCGAGCAGAATTTCAATGCCATGAAATTTCCGGATCGCTTGCCCGGTGGGTTTATCGGTGCCAGCGGAGCCCTAAGAAATCATCCGGTATTTAAATGGCTCGACGAAAACCACGCTGACCGGATCATCCATCGTAGCGATGATTTTGTTGCAATGGCAGGCCTTGCTCGCGCCGGAATTGGATATGCTTGCCTGCCTGCTGATCTGGCGATCCCAGATCTTGAACGCGTTACGTCTCTGCATCAATTCGTACCAAACAGGCTTTGGGTGCTTACACATCCAGAACTCAAACGCATTGAACGCATCAAGCTGGTTCTGCAATGGCTCGGAAATGCGCTTAAGAACGAACCCCGCTTGATACCGCCAGCTCGGTAACAAAGCCCGGGTCAATAAGCTGTCACGCGCCCTTTTCTGGACATCACGCGTAACTGGGTCCAATATATTCACAAGCAAAAGCAAGGCCGTACAATAAATGGCACTGTAAAGTAAAGGGAACGGCCCGGCGGACATCGCCTTGCGGCCAAAGGAGCAAGTCATGAAGATCAGAAGCGCTGGCCTCCTGTCCGGTCTTGTTGTTTCTGCGGCACTGCTGTCGGGCTGCGTGCAGCCCACTGCACAAAGCAATTCTCCCGCCAATACCACGGCGGAAATCGTAACCCCGTGGGGTGGCCCGACCACGTCAACATCCGCAAATGCGCCAGCCAATACTGCAAATGACAAATTTGTCATGGTGCCAGATCCGAAAAAAGCCGCAATCACCGATATGCAGCGCCAGCAAATCGACGAGGCGCGTATCGCCCTTGGTATACTTGATCGCATGGCGCAACGCTGTGTTCAGCAAAACGACCCGGCAGCCTGCAACACGCTGCAGACCAACTGGTCAACCCTGTCACAGCAATTGCGCAAAAGCCTTGCGATCATTTCGGGCGACAGCATGGGTACAATGCCGTCTGCCGGCGCACCAATGATGGCCGATCCAACCGCGGGAACGTCAACACATGGTCCGGTCACGATGCCCGATGAAAGGGCCCCGACCATGGAAAAGTCCATTCCGATGATGTCACGTCCTGCCGACGGCTGAGCCAATTCACGGACAGTCATTTTCTCGCCACAGGGTTACGCGATACTCAGTACAGGCGGTAAGTGTAATTTGAGATAGAACAAAGAACGCCAGCACTGATCGCATTAGACTGCTTCTCATAACCACGCTAGCCGCCTTGATCGAAGGCGGGGCTGCCCGGAAAAGGAGACTGGCAGATGTATCGGGATATCCTTGTTCATATCGACAATTCGGCCCCTTGCGCCCAAAGGCTTTCGGTTGCCCTGAAAGTTGCCAAAGCGCACAAAGCCCACCTGACCGGGCTGTTTCTTCTGCCCTATGCGGAAATTCCGCGTTTCATGGAAGTTCAGATTTCCCAGGAAATCATCAATCAGCAACGTGCTGCAATGGCCGAAACCGCCAAGGAAGCCAAGCGCGACTTCGCCAAAGCCTGCGAAGATGCCGGTGTAACCTTCAGCTGGCAGGAAACACCATGTTCTGCCGCCGAGATTGCCGACACGGTTGCCATGTATGCCCGCCATCACGACCTGACGGTTCTGGGCCAGTATGATCCGGACAGTGCCGACCCGTCTTCGACCTCGGAAATGCCCGACAAGGCCATTCTGACTGCTGGCACCCCGGTTCTGGTCGTACCTTATGCCGGTCGGTTCGAAACGATTGGCGAGCGCGTCATGGTTGCATGGAAACCCTATCGCGAAGCTGTCCGTGCGGTGAATGACGGCATGGCGTTTCTTGAAAATGCCAAATCGGCCCTCGTTCTCTGTGCCGATCCGAACAAGGGGGCACGTGATTCCATTCCGGTGCCGGGTGTCGATATCGGATCGCGGCTTGAACGCCACGGTGTCAATGTCCGCAAGGAAAGCATGAATGCCAGTGGCATCAGTGTTGGCGATCTTCTGTTGTCGCGTGCGGCGGATGAAAGCATCGATTTGATCCTTTGCGGCGCCTATGGCCGTCCGCGCCTGCGCGAACTGATGTTGGGGGGGGTGACCCAACATCTTCTGCGTCACATGACGGTTCCGGTTCTGATGTCGCACTAGGTTACGACCGACAACATCTTTACCAATCCGGCCGGTGCCCCTTGCCCGGCCGGTTTTGCTTTTGGGCTTCTGTTTTGGTGATTTCTGTTTTGACGAACCGCCAAAGGATCTTCGCCGGAACAGGGCCCAACTAATGATTTCCAACCCGCAGAATGCTGACTAAAGTGCCTGAAAGCATCAGGAACTTTCCTGCACGAAACAGAGGTTATCATGACCACAGACGCCACCATCGCCCCAGCTGCCCCATCGGCCAAAGGCAATTCCTCGGCCAGCCGCGATATCGCAAGCTATCTGCATCCCTATACCAACTTTGCCGCGCACGAAAAAACCGGGCCGCATATCATTTCAAAGGGCCACGGGATTTACGTGACCGACGACAATGGCCGCGATTTTATCGAAGGCATGGCCGGTCTTTGGTGTGCATCGCTTGGTTTTGGCGAAAGGCGCCTTGTTGAAGCAGCAACAAAGCAGCTTGAAACCCTGCCCTACTATCACACATTCGCATCGCGCAGCACCAACCCGGCGATTGATCTGGCCGAGAAGCTTCTTGAACTTGTACCCGTCCCGATGTCCAAGGTGTTCTTTGCCAATAGCGGTTCAGAAGCAACTGATTCTGCGGTGAAGATGGTCTGGTATTATCACAATGCCATCGGCCAGCCGGAAAAGAAAAAGATCATCTCGCGCAAAAAGGGTTATCACGGGGTGACGGTGGCTGCGGCCTCAATGACAGGGCTTCCGGGCAATCACAAAATGTTTGATCTGCCGATTGACCGCATCATCCATACCGAAACCCCGCATTACTGGCGCGAAGCCCAGCCCGACGAGGAAGAAGAAGATTTCGCGACCCGTCTGGCCGAACAGCTTGAAGACCTGATCCAGGCCGAAGGCCCGGAAACCGTCGGCGCATTTATTGCAGAACCGATCATGGGGGCCGGTGGCGTCATCGTGCCGCCGCGCACCTATTTCGAAAAGGTGCAGGAAGTTCTGGATCGTTACAATATCCTGTTCATTGCCGACGAGGTCATTTGCGGTTTTGGGCGGACCGGGCGGATGTTTGCCACCGAAACCTTCCGGCTCAAACCCGACATGATCACGGTCGCCAAACAGCTTTCATCGGCCTATCAGCCGATTTCGGCCCTGTTCATCAATGACAAGATTTATCAGGCGGCGAAAAAGGCATCCGATGAAATTGGTACCTTTGGCCATGGCTTTACCTATTCCGGCCATCCGGTCGCGGCCGCAGTCGCCCTTGAAACGCTGCGCATCTACGAAGAGGACGGTATTGTCGAACATGTCCGCAATGTCATGTCGCCGTTCCAGAAACGCCTTAAGGACCTGAACAAATTTGAACATATCGGCGAAACCCGGGGACGCGGGCTGATTGGCGCATTTGAACTGGTGGCTGACAAATGCCTGAAAACACCAATGCAGCCTGTCGGTGCTGCCGGTAAGGCGGTTGTTGCAAAATGTATGGACTACGGTGTGATCCTGCGTGCACTTGGTGACAGCGTTGCCTTTTGCCCACCACTGATCATTACCGAAGAACAGGTTCATGACATGTTCGACAAGGTCGAAGCGGCCCTTGCGGACTGGCATGAAAGCCTCGGCTAAATCCATAACATTCCAGAAAACACATTAAAAACAAACACCTGCCGCCGCACTCCAACGAATACGGCGGCAGGAGAATAGCCTTAAACTTCCGAAATAAAACAATCGATAGATTTTGCCGCTTGTTTAAATTGATTTAATTGTGGGTCGGAAGTCCTTTCAAAACCTTGCCAAATGCGATCAATAGCGCCAAATTGGAAAGTGAATGGGGAACCGCCCAACGCCACGAGATGGCGTGATCGACACACAATGAATGGACGCCTTCTTTGACAGCGTGGTTCGCAGTGAAGTTTTGCTGAAAAGTTTTAGCTGAAACTGGAATCGCTTTAAAATTTTTGACAAGGGTCAATGCCAAGTCGGAAGCCATGTCCGATAAGGAAGTTACCAAGACCCGGTCAGACGGGACCATGCTGATCCGGAGATGTAAGCATATCCGGCCAGGACCAGAGCTTTACCAAGGGAGAGAGAACGGGATGAGACACAAGCCCGTACCCGCGGTAAAGAGACAGGCGAAAGACACAAAAGATGAATTATAACACCTTCTTTAAAGACGCGTTGTCCGGCCTCAAGGCTGAAGGCCGTTACCGCGTATTCGCCAATCTTGAACGTATTGTCGGTGAATTTCCCAAGGCCATGTATCACCCCGATAACGGTGATACACCGCGCAAAATTACGGTCTGGTGCTCAAACGACTATCTCGGCATGGGGCAACATCCCACGGTTCTTGAAGCCATGCAAAACGCCGTCACCGGTCAGGGCGGCGGGGCGGGTGGCACACGCAATATTTCCGGCTCCAACCATCTGCATGTCGCGCTTGAGAATGAACTCGCCGATCTGCATGGCAAGGAAGCAGCCCTTCTGATGACATCGGGCTATGTCGCCAACTGGACGACGCTTTCGACCCTTGGCTCGAAGCTGCCGGATTGTGTGATCATTTCCGACTCGTTCAATCACAATTCCATGATCGAAGGTATGCGCCATTCAAAGGCGGAACGCCGGATCTGGAAACATAACGACGTCGAACATCTTGAAGAAATCCTGCGCGATCTGGGGCCGAACCGCGCCAAGATCGTTGCGTTCGAGTCCGTTTATTCAATGGATGGCGACATCGCACCGATCGCCGAAATCCTTGATCTGTGCGAAAAATACAACGCGATTTCGTATCTCGACGAAGTCCATGCGGTTGGCATGTATGGCCCGCGCGGCGGCGGCGTCGCCGAACGCGACGGCGTGATGGACCGCGTTGATATCGTCCAAGGCACGCTTGCCAAGGCCTTTGGCGTTATTGGCGGCTATATCGCTGGTAAAACCGAAATCGTCGATTTCGTACGCAGCTTTGGCAACGGCTTTATCTTTACCAGCTCCCATCCGCCCAGCATCGCGGCTGGTGCCTTGGCATCGGTTCGCCACCTCAAAGACAGCAATGTCGAACGCGAAGCCCAGAAAGAACGTGCCGAAACGCTGCGTGAACGTATGCGTGCCGCCGGTCTTCCGGTCATGGATGCGCCGAGTCATATCGTGCCACTGATGGTGGGCGACGCCAGCATGTGCAAGGAAGCCAGCGACCGGTTGCTGTTTGATCACGACATCTATGTCCAGCCGATCAACTATCCGACCGTACCGCGCGGCACAGAACGGCTGCGCTTTACCCCCGGCCCGCTTCACAATGATGAACTGATCGATCACCTGATCAACTCACTTCTGACCGTCTGGGGCCAGTTGGGCATCGCAAAAGCGGCATAAAGCGGAAAATCACGCGATCCGCGACGGAACACATAAGACCGGCACAGACATGACCATGTGCCGGTCTTGCTTTTTATGCACCAATAAGATCATTCAATTTCAAGACCGATATGTTAGATTGATCCAGTCATGTTGAAGCAGCAATTAAACATTCGTTTTGTAATCAATGCGGGTTCCCTTCTCGCAGGAGCCTTACCCCGAGTGGGGTGAGGAACGTATTCCTATACCTGCACTCGGGGTTTTGAAGTCAAACCTTCAATGACCTTCGATGAACATCCAACCGGATCGTTTGACAGGCAGGATTACAATGACAGCTTTGAAATGCCGTGCTTTGGGTGGCATTCCCCCAAACAGCATCACATGCACGCAAACACACGATGTGCGCACGCGCCCTATCGGTCGCCCCCAGCAATTCAAACGACTTGAAACTTTGCGCCCTCTGACAAGCAGGCTTTGCCCGGGCGATTTCATCTGCTTTTCGATTATTGATCAGCCGCCACAGACATCGTTCCTGAGCCTGAACCTAACCAAGCCTCAAAGCCATGATTGGCAATATCAATGATCACTCAGCCAACTCTGGTGGCAACAGTCGCGATCCGAGTGTCGTTGATTTGCGAAGTTTTATCGGCCTGACCGTTATCGGCATGAAACCACGACAACGCAGCCCGCTTCTTTTGGCCGACACCACAGTCAGAAGGCTCCCCCTTCAGGGGGGGTGAGCTTTTGGTCCCGTTCGACTGAATCCTGTTTGCGACCTTATGTGTCGCAACATCACATCCCATCCAAAGGACTTTTCGAAATGCAAACCACTACCAAAACCTTCACTGAAACCCAGTCCCATGATCCAGCCGTTTTCATCGATCAGACCATCGCCGATCAGCTTGAAAACCTTGCACGGGCCAATATTGGCCGGAACCCGATTGTCGCCAACCGCCTGCTTGACGAAATAGACAGGGCTGTGATCGCCACACGATCCGAACTGCCCCCTGATGCCATCACCATCGGATCGGAAGTCACATTCCGCGACAATGCGACCGGTGGCATGCAAACCATAATTCTTGTCATGCCCACCGAAGCAGACATATCCACCCAGCGGATTTCGGTCATGACACCGGTTGGAGCAGCCCTGATCGGTATCAGAAAGGGTGAAACCATCTGGTGGCAAACGCCCGATGGTGAAGTCCGGGAACTGACCGTTCATGACGTCGTTGCCCCCTGAACGGAAACGATATGTCTTTGACAGTCTGTTTGCGGAATCATGATTGTGATCTATATTCACCGGTGCCGGGGTTTCTCCGGCATCGACATCTTGCAATTAAGAACCGTTCGCGTTAATATAGGTACCTGCAACATGACAGGGACCGTTTATGTATTCGGATAGAACATTGCTGCCCAAAGAATGTCTGCGCCTCTGCGCACTTGGTACCCTTGCCCTTTCGGACAAACCGATCAGCTATGCCGATCTGGCCAATTCAGTGCGTCATTTTACCGCCCATATCATGGGGCCATCGCTTGATATGATGGGAAGCTCGCTTCAGCTTCTGAAGCTTGAAGGGCTGGTGCGCGAGGATTGCAATAGCGGGTCCTATTCAGATGCACAATTGTCGCTGACCAAGGCCGGGCACGATAAATTTCAGGAACTGATGCAGGGCACGCTTCGAGATACGTCGGGCGAACTTTCGCGGCTTGTCATGGCGCTTAAAATGCGGTTCTTGCATCTGCTTGATGATGAAACCCGTCGCGACCAGATCGAAATCCTGCATGACGTTTGCGAACTGGAACTTGATCGCGTTCTGGCACTGCGTGAAGACCACGCAAACGAAGCCGCCCCGTTCACCGGATGGCTTGATATGGAAGCCCGTCGGCTGGAGCAAAAGCGCGACTGGCTTAAAAGCCTGTTGGTCTAATTGATTTTCCCGTTATAGTCGTGTGACAGACCTGCAGGTAGCAGGCGTGAAGTCACAGGATGGGACGGGACGATCATGCTTATACGCGATGAGACAAAGTCCGATATTCCGGCAATCCATGCATTGCTGGCCAGCGCATTCGCAACAGCCCCTCATAGTCAGCAAACTGAACATCTGATCGTCGATGCCTTGCGCAAAAAGGGCAAGCTCAGCATTTCGCTTGTCGCGATTGAAGATAACGAACTTGTCGGCTGCGTAGCCTTCTCGCCGATTACCATCGATGGTAAAAATATCGACTGGTTCGGCCTTGGGCCGGTTGCCGTGTGTCCCGACCGACAGGGTTTTGGCATCGGATCGGAACTGATTCAGGCTGGCATTGCACGCTTGCGGGTCAATGATGCGGCGGGGTGCGTGGTTCTGGGCGAACCTGATTATTACAGCCGGTTCGGCTTTGCTCCCCTGCCCGACCTGAAACTGGACGGCGTCCCGGAACAGTATTTCATGGCACGTCCGTTGATTGATGATATTCCGGCGGGCAAGGCTGAATATGATTCGGCATTTTACATTTCCTCGAACCACCACCGATAAAAAACAGCCGTAAGTTCCTGGCTGTTTTTTTCGATCAAAGCCCTACAGACTTGCAAAATCAGTACAGATGCTGCCCACCGGTTACGAAAATTTCCGTACCAGTGACATAGCTGCTGTCCTCCCCAACCAGATAATGAACGGCGGCGGCGACGTCTTCGGGGGTGCCCATTCGGTTCATCGGAATACGCGGCACCAGTGCCTCGTATTCCGGGGAAATCATTGCGGTTTTGATCTCGCCGGGTGCAACGGCATTGACCCGTACGCCCAGTTCGGCAAACTCCACCGCCATTTCACGTGTCAGCCCCGAAAGGGCGGCCTTGGACGTGGAATAAGCCGATCCGGCAAACGGATGAACGTAGTGGCCCGCGATCGAGGTGATATTACAAATCGCCCCCTTGCCGCGATGCAGGGCTGCGGCAAAGCCGCGCGACAAAGTCAACGGAGTAAAGAAGTTCAGTTCGAAGACATCACGCCATGCCTCGATATCGCCATTCAGGCAGCCGAGCCGTTCTTTATACGGCGTCTTGGGTGATACCCCGGCATTATTGACCAATGCATGCAGCGGATCATCGCCAAGAACTTCGTTGGCCTGCCTGATGAAAAGCTCGACATCTTCGGGTTTGGAAAGATCGGCAGCAATATGAATGCCCTGTGCCGGATCACGCGGGCAACTGGGCGGCGGAGCTTCCCGTGAACAGCAAATCACCCGCCAGCCGCGCGCGGCAAAATAACCGACCGTAACATGGCCGATCCCCCGGCTTGCGCCAGTCAGGACAACGGTTTTCGGGGCAGTGGCATTCATTGGGTGGCTCTTTCAAATCCCGCGCGCCGAAGTGGCACGTTATATCGTATCGTCATCTTCTTATAGCATTGCGATCCGTCGCAAGCACGCATCGCAACACGCGTTCCTATATAGGACGAAGGTTGTATCAAAACCAGTCAAACGGCTATGATCATTGTCAATTAAGGAACGGGCAGACAATCCGATGTGCAGCCAATACCAGCTTATCAACGACATGAACGCGTTTCAGGCACAACTGGCCATCGACCTTAGCGATATCATTCGCAAGGAAGCATCGGATTTTGCAGACGACCGCGATGTAGACGGGCGGGATGCAGATCGACGAGATACCGAAAAGCCGTTGGAGGACGCAGACCAAGCCGCATTTGAGAGCCTGTCTGGCATTCGACGCCCGACCGATCCGGTGATTGTGATCCTGCCGGGTCAAAAGGCTGCCTCGCGCCGTTGGGGGTTAAGCGTTTCAACGCTGAATGCGCCACTGACCAATGCCCGTGCTGAAACCCTTGATCAGAAACCGACCTTTCGCCCCTTGCTGGATCGGCGTTGCCTGATACCAGCGACAAGCTGGTTTGAATGGCGCAAGGACGGCAGGGTAAAGCACAAGACCCGCATCACCCTGCCAGATCATCAGCCAGTGCTGTTTGCCGGGCTTGAAAACGGACGCGAGGCGGTCATCATCACCTGCGCCCCCGCACAGGCAATTTCACATATCCATGATCGCATGCCCGCCGTGATCGGGCCAAACCATATCGCCGGATGGCTTGATCCGGTCAACGGATTTGACGCCGTGCGTCACATGTTGGGCCCGGTGCCCAGTCATGTTCTGGATTGGTGCGAAGAAGATGTCCCTGAGAAAACGAATTCGCGAAAGCGAAAAGACCAGATCAACCTATTCTGATCGGGACATCAGGGACTTTGTAAGTTATTCGCCATCCACATCGTTGGCGGCACATGGTGCTTCATTGCAATTGCTAACAGGGCCAGCAGCAACACCGGAATAGCTTGCAACCAAAGCGCCAAGATCGGGCAAGCCGACATTCTGACGGGTAAGCTCCCGGCTCAGATCCTCGGACATGGATGCGAAATCAATGACATCGCGAAGTGATAACATGGGATTTTCCCCTGCCAGACGTTTCTTCCACTGTTCTTTTATCGGGCGAAGGCCTCGTTGATCGGGCCGTCGTCTTTGTAAGATTTCAGTAACGGTGGCGGGTTTTGTTCGCAGACGCAACAAAAAAGGCGCAAAAGACTGCGCCTTTTTTGTCATATACCAATGATCATACAAATAATCATCCGGATTTCAGGATGTTACGTGACCTATGGGTCAATGCATTATCCAAAGCGGCAAAGTGCATTTTGCCAGCATATCCTGTGTAACACCGCCAAGGATCATTTCCTTGAACCGCGAATGACTGTAAGCGCCAAGTACGATGCTATCGGCACCGACCTTTTCTGCCTCGGATATCAAGGCATTAGCAACGTGCGACTGTTCGGGCAATTCGGACACCCGTGCCTCGACTCCGTGCCAAAGGAACTGTTCGGCCAATGCTTTGGCACAGGCACGCCCATGGGGGACTTCGCCGACACTGACGATGGTGACTTCCTTGGCCGTACGCAAAAGCGGCATGGCCGATGTCACGGCACGGGCGGCTTCCACTCCGCCATTCCAGGCAATCACGACTTTTTCACCAACGGTTTCGGGTGTTTTTTCCGGCGCAACCAGCAACGGACGACCGGTTTCCATCAGGGCGGCATCAAAAGTAAGCGACGCGGCAGCTTCGCGCGGTTCGCGGCCAATGACCACAAGATCAAACAGACGGCCACGTCGGGCAACGGTTTCGTCTTCACGGCCATTGTCGCGCCGCCATGCACAGGTCGCCTGAAGATCGGCCATCGGAACGGCGGCCTCGGCAACGGCGGCGGCATCACGCGCCGCATCATAGGCAGCACGCCCGCGGGTTTCACGGCGCTGGGTTTCGTTTTCAGCAGCCCGCATCATTTCTTCGATGATCAGGCCCGACATGCCTTCCCCGACAATCGGGATCGCATCTTGTGGTTCGGCGGCAACAAACAATGCCTCAAGATGAGCATCAAATCTTTTGGCCGTCCGGAACGCCAGATCCAGTACACGCTGATCAATGTTCGAACCCGCCACCGGGGCCAGAATTGTTCTTACTGCCATCGCACTCACTCCCGAGAATTGATGTGTCTTCCGACACGTGTGCCTTGTTGCGATCACTACAATGCGTCAAGACGTCAGAAAGGGACAGTCTGCAACCAGAAAACGCATCTTTCCTTGTTCAAGATCAAAACTTTTATAAAAGATCCCGTCCATGCATTGAAAAGGGGCTTTCCCCTACGAAATGCTTAGGCGGAGAAAGAAACCAGTGTAACATCAAACCAATGCGTTGCCGAATGCCGAAGATTAATCATCCTATACGGTTTATCGGTCTTAACGTGCCAGAAAATAGCCGGACTGACTTCGAGAATGGATACTGCCTGCGATGCCCTATAAAAACTTGCATGAAAACGCTCGCGAGGCTGCCGAGTTCCTGAAAACATTGGGAAACGAGTGGCGTCTGATGGTTTTATGTTCGCTTGGAACAACAGAAAAATCAGTCAGCACGCTTGAAGGTGAACTGGGTATTAAACAATCTGCACTATCGCAACATCTTGCCCGTTTGCGCCGCGAGGGACTGGTCAAGACACGCCGGGAATCGCAAACCATCTATTATTCACTTGCCAATCCCGAGATCATGAAAATCATCGTCGTGTTGCAGGAAGTCTTCTGCCCGTCAGAAGAATACTGATCAAACCAGCCAAACAAAAACGCGCGAACCGACATTCGCGCGTTTTGCATTTTCAGAACAGCCTTCCGCATCACGGGAAAAGCTTTTGCAGGTTCCAGCCCTTATCCTCGGCATCGCGGGTATAAAGCTGGCGATCATGCAGGCGGAACTTGCCTTCGGACCAGAATTCGATGCGATCAGGGATCAGGCGGAAGCCCCCCCAATGCTCCGGGCGAGGTACTTTTCCCAGCCCGAATTTGGCGGTGAATTCGGCAACCCGTTTTTCCAGATCGAACCGGCCACTCATCGGGCGGGACTGGGTTGACGCCCACGCGCCAAGCTGGCTGCCGCGCGGTCGGGATGCGAAATACTCGTCGGACTCCACACTGTCGACCTTGGTCACCGCCCCCTCGATGCGAACGCATTTTTCAAGCGACTTCCAGTGAAAGCACAATGCAGCAAAGCTGTTTTCGGCAAGTTGATCGCCCTTGCGGCTTTCATAGTTGGTGTAAAAAACAAAACCGCGCTGATCAAAGTCCTTAAGCAGTACAATACGCGCCGAAGGCCGCCCGCGCGCATCTGCTGTCGCCAGCGTCATCGCATCCGGATACGGTTTCTCCTTGTTTTTCGCCTCTTTAAACCACACGTCAAAAAGATCGAACGGTACGGCATGATCTTCATGCCCCATTTTTGGCGTATTTTTTTCGTCCATTGGGGTCAGGATTCCTTTGATAGTTCAAAATCCGCACCAAATTCGAAAGATACGGGTTTTGGATATACGTGAAACGACGCAATCAAGATCGTTCCGTAGATACAGAACATATCGGTTGGGACAGGAAAGACAAGGTAGGCAAAAAAATATGAAATTTCGTCATATCGTAATCCCCGTCATGATGACCGCATTCATTGCCGGTTGCGCACAGGATCAAGGCCAGAAACAAACCGCAGGCACCCTTTTGGGCGCGGTTGGTGGTGCGGTTGCCGGTGCGCAGTTCGGCAAAGGATCGGGACAGCTTGTCGGTGTGGCACTTGGCACACTGGCTGGCGCCTTTATCGGCAGTGAAGTCGGCAAGTCACTGGACAATGCCGACCGCGCGATCATGGCACAAAGCACGCAGCGCACCCTTGAAAGTGCGCCGACGGGCCAGACATCGACCTGGAATAACCCCGATACCGGGGTTCGTGGCACGGTAACCCCGACCCGAACCTATCAGGAACCGAAAACCCAGGAATATTGCCGTGAATACCAGCAGACCGTCACCATCGGCGGCAAGCAGGAAGAAGCGTACGGTACCGCATGCCGCAAGCCGGATGGAAGCTGGGAAGTTGTAAACTGACCTGCGCGAAACGACATTAAAAAAGCGGCGCGTTCCTTGCGAACAGCGCCGCTTTTTCATATCTGAGCCATGTCAAGGACAGCAATAAAAACAAATGCCTTCCTTGCAACAGCCAATACAGGCCTATAATACATTTATAGCGTTTCCCATTTTCCAACCGGTCAGGCGATGCAGGATCCCTACAAGACTTTGGGCGTTGCCAAAAACGCCACCCAGGACGAAATCAAAAAAGCCTATCGCAAACTTGCGCGCGAATTGCACCCGGACGTCAATCCCGGTGACACCAAGATCGAAGAGCGGTTCAAGAAAGTTTCGGCCGCCTATCATCTTTTGGGGGATGCCGAACGTCGCAAAAAATATGACGCGGGCGAAATTGATGCCGATGGCCGTGAAACCGGGCCGTTTGGCCGTGGCGGCGGTGCGCGTTATAGCGGCCAGGCTGGCGGTGATCCGTTTGGTTTTTCCGGTGCCAATGCCGAGGATATCTTTGACGAGATTTTCGGCAAGGCTGGCCGCGGCGGCGGGGGCGGCTTCGGTGGTTTTGGTGGGCGCAGACAGGCCGAAAAGGTCAAAGGACCCAATATTTCCTATGAGCTTAGCCTTGATCTGGCCGAAGCCATTATCGGCACGACCAAGCGCATCAATCTTGCCAGCGGCAAAAGCCTTGAAGTCCGCATCCCTGCCGGAAGCGAAGATGGCCAGACCCTTCGCCTGAAAGGCCAGGGAATGACCGGCATGAATGGCGGGGAAGCGGGTGACGCGCTGATCAAGCTGCATGTCCACCCGGACAAGGTTTTTCGTCGCGAAGGCAATGACCTGCATTGCGATCTTGCGATCAGTCTGGCCGAAGCAATCCTTGGCGGGTCTATCGAAGTCCCGACGATCAATGGCAAGGTCAGCATGAAACTCCCCGCCAACGCCAATAGCGGCACGAAATTGCGGCTACGTGGCAAGGGTGCGGCATATGACCGGGGTGACAAACGCGGCGATCAATATGTACATCTGACCGTCAAGCTGCCCGAAGATCGCGACGATGAACTGATCGATTTCGTACGAGAATGGTCGGAAAAACATCCTTACAAGGCACGTTAACACGGGTAGCCCGGCCACGCCCGATTGCGGCTTGACCGGGCTCAAGACTCGCACCTGCTCTAACAGGCATTCTGCCTTTGCAGTTTTATCTGACAAAGGCAGAAGTCATGAAACCCATTGCTCTTTCTACGATTCTGGCCGGTATCGCCCTGATCGGGTTGACCGCATTTGTCGGCACATCGCGCCCGACGCTTGAACTTTCATACACGAATGATTGCCAAGACAGCATCGATTGGCAAAGCCACCTTGAGGCCGAAGGTTTTGACGTTCGCGCCGCACAGGTCAGCAACCTGTCCCTTTCAGAACAACAGGCAATGATGATCACCCCTGCCGCGATGCGCGATTGCAAGATCGGTCGGGTTGCGGGTTATAGCGTGATCGGCGAGGTCCCGTCTGGCGATATCGTTACACTTTTGCGGCGCAAACCGGCGGATGTTATCGCGCTTGCCCTTGATGGCCCGGCACAGGAAACCGTAGCGATCCATTATGATGGATCAGTCGAGCGGCGCAGGTCAGAATAATGAAATATCTTTCGCGCTTGCGGCTTGCCTTTACCGGGATCGGCATGGTTGCGGTTGGCATTTTATGGGGCAGTGCTGCAATGGTCTGGTTGTCATTGCCCGGCGGCTCGCCGACATTCATGCCCTCAAACAGTTTGCTGCCCGCACTTGCGATCAGCCTTGCGATCTTTGGCGGGCTCGGCTTTGGGGCCGCAGTTCTGACCGAACGATGGGAGCGCGAAACCCTGCGGAACCGATCACCCGACCCAGCACTGCCTCACAGCTAGATATAAAACGGTGGAAACGGTTTTAGGTTTTCCCCCGTCCAACCATGATGATGTCCTTGTCCTGTTCACTTCCGGCAAAAGCATCGAACTGTCGGCCGATCTTTTTGAACACGGTCAGACAATGTTCAAGTTCTTCATCGGTAACATCGGCAAAAATCTGGGCGCGGACACCTTGTATGACCGCCTGAATCTGTCGAAGCGCCGGTTCGGCCTTTTCGGTCAGGTGAACCGTTTTTGCCCGCCGGTCATCGGGGACTTCGCGCCTTTCGATCAATCCCTTTTCCTCCAGCCAGTCCAATGTCCGCACCAATGTCGGTCCCTGCACCCCGGCAATACGCGCCAGTTCCTTTTGCGTCAGGTCATGATCGGTCGTGCTGAGACGAAACAGGATGATCCAGCGCGCCTCGGTCAGGATAAAGGGCGATAAACGCCGGTCGACTTCCGCACGCCATTGCCGGGCAAGCATGCCCAGCCAGAAACCGAACTGTTCACGCGATGCATTGCTATCTTTGGAAATTGTCATGGGGGGAGATACCTGCAGGAGGTTTTTGATCCTAAAGATTTAGATAGATAGCTATCTAACGTCAAGAAAACCAAAGCCAAAAGACGCATCTTTCGCAGAACCAACCAGAACACGAAGAATCAGCCCCCTATCTCCCGCGGGCGGTTTCGCGTTACCATATGAAATATAATGCTTTCCATTCGCCAATCATAATACAGGGCAAAATCAGGGGACGTATGGAGCAATTCTGGAATCCCGACCAGCTCGTGATCTGGCTTGAACAGGCAGCCGCATGGGTGGACAACAATATCTTGCTGGTTCCGATCCTGTTACAGATCGGGGCATGTTTGCTGACGGTGATCCCTGCCCTGTTGCTGCGCAGGCCGCTTTCGCGCCAACTGGCGCGCTTGCAAAACTGGCGGGCGCTTTTGCACTATGCCGGGTTCCGTCGGTTGCTGGCGGTTTTACCCGATCTGGCGTTTCCGATCATTCTGGTTCTGCTGATCTGGTTTATTGATTCGGTCGCGATACAGGCGGGGCTGCGGCACAATATCCTGCGCCTTGTCGCAAGCCTTCTGAATGCGTGGATTTTCATCCGTCTGGGCACAGCGGTGGTGAATGATCCCGTCTGGGCCCGCAGTATCGCTATCATTGCATGGGGGCTGGCCGCCCTTAACATTGTCGGCTGGCTTGATCCGGCAATTGATCTGCTGGACAGCCTTGCCCTTCATATCGGGCAGTTTCGGATATCGGTGTTTGGCATCCTCAAGGCAATGCTGTCTTTGGCGATCCTGCTTTGGGTCGCGTCATTTGCCTCGCGCATTTTCGAACAACGCATCCAGAAGGTTCACCGCCTGACGCCATCGGTTCAGGTGCTTATGTCCAAGCTTCTGAAACTTGTGCTGCTGTCGATTGCGGTTTTGTTTGCGCTTTCGACCGTCGGTGTCGATCTGACCGCGCTTGCTGTCTTTGGTGGTGCCATCGGTGTCGGCATCGGGTTTGGTCTGCAACGGATTGTCGCCAACCTGATCAGCGGCGTGATCCTGTTGCTGGACCGGTCGATCAAGCCGGGCGACGTGATTGCGATTGGCGATACATTTGGCTGGATTCAGTCGCTTGGCGCGCGTTACACCGCCGTTCGCACCCGCGACGGCACCGAATTCCTGATCCCCAACGAAGACCTTATCACCAATCAGGTGGAAAACTGGAGCCACTCGGACGTCAAATTGCGCCTGAAGGTTCCGGTCGGCATTGCCTATCGTTGCGATCCGCATTTCGCGATCAAATTGTGCAATGAAGCCGCAGCAAAATGTGCGCGCGTTCTGGATAATCCCGGCCCGAACACACTGCTACGCGGCTTTGGCGATAATTCGGTCGATCTTGAAATCCGCTTCTGGATCACGGATCCACAAAACGGACGTGGTAATATCATCAGCGAGGTATTGCTCAATGTCTGGGATAGCTTCAAGGAAAACGAGATCGAAATTCCGTTCCCGCAGCGCGACCTTCATCTACGCAGTTCCGATGGTACGGTAAAGATCGAAATCCCCGGCAATGCTTCAGAAAACACTGCCCGCTAAAGTAACATTTCCAAGGTTTTTGCTTTAACAACCCCTCATTCAGGTTGCTGTCAGGTTCCGGGCCAAGAATGCGCTATCAACGCAGTCGAAGGCCCAATGGCATGCTTCACCTGAATTATAATGAAAATGGTTTCCCCGCCGCCAAGCTCAGTTTCCAGAAACGCGGTTTTCTGGATCATCTGCAGATGCGTGCCTGTGCCATTTCGGTGCTGACACTTCTGGCGACAGAACGCCCCGAAGTCGAAACATTCATCGCCAATATCTATGCAGACGCCTATGACGCCGCGATCCGCGTGCAATATGGCAGCCTGATGAGTGTCCGCGACGATGCCGGACGGATCGTCGCCGCCCTTGGTTTCCGGTCAGCCGGACATGGGCCGCTGTTTCTTGAACAATATCTACCCGCGCCAATCGAAGTGATCCTTGGTGTACCGCGCCATCAGATTGTCGAGATCGGCAATCTGGCGTCATCGGGTGGTGGGGCGTCGTCCTTCCTGTTTGCGGCACTGTCGGCCTATCTGCACCATAACGGCTTTAAACAGGCGGTTGTGACCGGCACCGACAGTATCGAAAAACGCCTGCGTAAAATGGGCCTCAAGCCCGTTCGCCACGCCCATGCCGATCCATCATGCCTGACGGAAAACGAAATCGACTGGGGCCGGTATTACGATACGTGCCCGCATGTTCTGTCTGGTTCGGTCGAACATGGTTATCGCCGCCTTCAGACATTGCTGGGTGCAGAATACACCCACATGCGCCCGCGCCTTTATCCCCAGCTGCAACATAACGGCGAGAAATAATCATGCTGTTCGAATGCATCCGCACCCATAACGCCGATCAAGTCGCGCTCCGCGAAGGCGATGATAGCGTAACCTATGGCGACCTCTCCGACCTGATCGACGCACGTTGTCTTGAACTTGCAGATGTCGATGTACTGGGTATAGCACTTGATAACGGGATCGACTGGCTGGTCTGGGACCTTGCCGCCCTATCGGCCGGTATTGTATGCGTTCCGATCCCGCCATTTTTCACCCGCGATCAGATCAATCACACCATTGTGACCGCGGGCATCACCCACATGCTGACGGCTAATGGGATGACGGAAACAGGGCAGTCGCGTTCGCCCGACATCCCCGATGGCACGGCAAAAATTACCTTCACATCCGGCACCACCGGTACGCCAAAGGGCGTTTGTCTGCCCACATCGGCGATGATCACTGTTGCGTCTTCGATCCACGCGATGCTGGGCGATGATTTTGCTGGCATCCATGCCTGTGTGCTGCCACTTGCAGTACTTCTGGAAAATGTCGCGGGGGTTTATGCCGGTCTCCTGGCCGGGTGTACCATTACCCTGACACCGCTTGGCCAGTTCGGGGCGCAATATCAGGGCCTGCACGAAATCCTTAGGGATACCCGCGCGACATCGGTCATTCTGGTGCCTGAAATCCTGCGTGCGCTGATGATGCTGGTCATCCGCAAGGGTCGCCTTCCTGACCTTAAATTCATTGCGGTTGGTGGATCGCGTGTTGATCCGGCCCTGATTGCCAAGGCCCGCCATATCGGGCTTCCGGTTTACGAAGGATATGGTCTTTCGGAATGCGCATCGGTCGTTTCAATGAATGTACCGGGCAAAGATAAGCCCGGCACCACCGGAACGCTTTTGCCCCATGTAAAGGCCGAGATTTCCAACGATGAAATCATCATCGAAAATCCCGGTTTCCTTGGCTATGTCGGCGAAGCAGCACCGGCCTTTCTTGCAACCGGCGATCTGGGGCAGATTGATGACGATGGTTTCGTCTGTGTGACAGGGCGACGCAAAAATGTCCTGATCACATCGTTTGGGCGCAACATTTCCCCCGAATGGCCCGAAGCCGCCATTTTGGCCCAGCCAGGCATCTATCAGGCCATGGTCTTTGGCGATGGGGAACCGGAACTAAGCGCCCTGATTGTTCCGACCGGTCCGACCGCCGATGTAAGTGCCGCGGTTGCCGCGGCCAATGCTGGCCTGCCCGATTACGCACACATCAAACATACCCGCATCGTTGCCCCCTTTACGGTCGAAAACGGCTGCCTGACAGGCACCGGACGCCCGCGCCGCGAGGCGATTGCCAAACTTTACACATCCCCCTTGTCCGTCCCGGAGAAAACCATGAATTTTTATGATCGCCTTGTTGCCGAAACCGACGAAGCCCGCGCGTCCCTTTATCACGTTCCCCAGCTTGTTGATGGCCTGCAAGGTCGCATTTCACGGTCAACCTATGTCGCCTACCTGACGGAGGCATATCACCATGTCAAACACACCGTTCCCTTCCTGATGGCAATGGGATCGCGTCTGCCAGATGAAAAACGCTGGCTGCATAAGGCGATCATTGAATATCTGGAAGAAGAAGAAGGCCACGAAGAATGGATTCTCAATGATATCGAAGCCGCCGGTGGTAACCGCGAAGCCGCCCGCAACGCGATACCGAACCTCGAAACCCAGGTGATGGTTGCCTATAACTACGACTATATCAGCCTTAAGAACCCGGTCGGTTTCCTTGGTATGGTCTTCATGCTTGAAAGCACATCCACCCAAATCGCCAGTCAGGGTGCGGATGCCGTCATGACCGGCCTTGATTTGCCGAAATCAGCATTCAGCTATCTGTTTTCGCACGGCACCCTTGATCTTGAACACATGAAATTCTTCGAAAAGACCGTCAATCAGGTCACCGATCCGGCTGATCAGGCCGCCATCATCGAAGTCGCGCAAAACACCTTCCGGCTGTTTGCCAATCTGTTTGCGGCGATCCCGCATGAAGGACAACGTAAAAATGTTGCTTGATGGAAAATCCGTTTTCCTGACGGGCGCGACTGGCGGCATTGGCATGCCACTGGTCAACCTGCTGATCGAACGCGGTGCAAATGTCGTTGCCTATGACCGCACGACGCAGGGCAACCTGATGGAAAGCATTGATACAATCTGCAAGGCATTGCGTGAACACACACCCGACATCCTGATCAATCTGGCTGGGATCAATGATTTCAATCATGCCGAAGATCAGGATTACGACGCGCTTGTGACGCTGAACCTTTTGGTGCCAATGCGCCTGTGCCAGGCCGTTCTTCCGGCCATGCGCAAACGCGGTAGCGGTCAGATCGTCAATATCGGATCAATGACCGGATTGATTCCGTTGCCCCATATGACCGGCTATGTCGCCGCCAAATCCGGGCTTAAGGGATATAGCGATGCGCTGCGTCGTGAACTGTCCGGCACGGGCATCACCATAAGTCACATCGCCCCGCGTGCGGTTCGTACCACCATGAACAGCGGCAAGGCAGGGCTGCTTAACCGTCGCACAAATGTCACCGAAGACGATCCACGTGACGTTGCCCGTCAGATCGTCAATTCGATTGAACAAGACAAAACCGATGTTCGGATCGGCTGGCCGGAACGGCTTTTTGCCCTGATCAATGCCGTCATACCGGGCATCGTCGACAGGGGACTTCGTAAAAACACCGCCATCGGCGAAGAAATCCTCAAGGCTGATCAGGTGGTTGCACCAATCCCCCTGATCGCCAACAAACCGGACGCCAACCCAAGGAGCCACCCGGCATGAAAATCACCCGTTTTGCCATGATATGCGTCTTTGCGCTTGGCCTGCCTTTGTCTGCCAATGCCGACACGGCCAATAACGAGGCCATGAATGGCGTTACCCATCTGCAGGCAGAATGGGCCCGCATCAAGTACCAGATGACGGATGAAAAACAGCAGCTTGATGCCATTCATCAACTTGAAACCGAGGGCGAAAGTCTGCTGAACCTCTATCCGGATAGTCCCGAAGTCATGATCTGGCAGGGTATTGTCCTGTCGACCGAGGCCGGGATCGTACGCGGCATTTCCGCCCTTGGCAAAGTAAACGACGCGCGCGATTTGTTTGAAAAGTCGATTACCCTCGATCCAACGGCACTTGATGGATCGGCCTATACGTCACTGGGATCGCTTTATTATCAGGTGCCTCCATGGCCGCTTGCCTTTGGCAGTGACAGCAAGGCCGAAGAATTCCTGAAAAAGGCATTGGAACTTAATCCTGACGGGATTGACCCCAACTATTTCTATGGCGATTTCCTGCTTCAGAATGATCATTACGCCGAAGCCAAGGTTTATCTGGAAAAAGCATTGAACGCACCCGAGCGCCCCAGCCGCGCATCGGCGGATGCCGGACGTCGGGCGGAAATAGCCAAGGCACTAAATGAAATCGCGCAGGAAGTTTCCAAAAACTAACCTTGACGAACAGCACAATTCCCCAAACGAAACAAGGCCGGGGAACACAAACCCGGCCTTGTATTTTGATGCCTTCGGAAAGTTTCAATCGACGATTTCGGTCATGTCTTTTGGGCCGATTTCGTCTTTCTTTTCGTCTTCGGGCTTGGTTTCAACCTGCTTGGGGGCTGTATCATCGGATTTTGGCAAATCAAGCAGGGCAGCAATTTCAACATCCAGAACGGATTTTCGCGTTTTTTCCAGTTCCACCAGACGTTCGCGCATGGCTCCTGGCCAACCGCCATCGGCATTAACCAGAAGCAACCGGTCATAATCCAGAAACAGCCCCAGTCTGGACATCAGATCCACCAGCGTGATCCGCGACAGATCGCCTGATAAAAGCCAGCGGTGGCTTTCGGACCGTTCAATCAGCTTTTCACGCCGAAGGGCCGCCAAGGCCCAGTTAAGATCCCGCCCGCCCAGCTTGGTTTCGCGCAACATGCGGCGATAGGTCGGCGGTTTGGTTGCTTCGCGGAAACCATGTTGCAAATATTCCAGAACGCGTAACACCGCGATAATGCGTTCCATATGGCCGGGCACGGCACCCCGCGGATCGGGGATCAGCCCAGCGGCACGTGCCGCACGCCATTCGGATCGGGCGGCAGCAACCTGCGCGCCCAGCAGCACAACAATCCAGGTCAGATACATCCATAACAGGAAGATCGGTACAATCGCCACGGCGCCATAGATCGTCTGATAGGTCGGGAAATTAATAACGTAATACCCGAACCCTTTTTTAAGCGCCTCGAACAATCCAGCCGCCACCAAGCCGCCCAAAATGCCGTCAGTGATCACGACAGAACGGTTCGGCATGCCGATAAACAAAAGCGAGAAGGCAATCGAGGATAGCAGGAAAGGGGCCAAAAACGTCAATTGCCCGATATGCTCACCCAGCCCGTCGGCCCCGACCATGTAGCGCATGGCAAAAATATAGGATGCCACCGAAAGGCTCAGCCCCAGCAACATCGGCCCGACCGTCAGCAAGGTCCAGAAAACGACGAGTTTCGCCAAAAGTTTGCGCGGAGTGGTAACGCGAAACACATCGTTCATCGCACCTTCGATCGCAGCAAGCAGCATGACCGCGGTCAAGGCCAGCACAATCGTGCCCACCGCTGTCATCTGGCCGGTATTCTGAAGGAAATTGCTGAGGTAACCTGTCACCTGTTCGCCAGTTTCGGGCAGAAAATTGTTCAGGACCACGCCCATGATCTGGTCCTTCCACTGTTCAAAAACCGGGAAGGCCGACAATACCGTAAGCGCAACAGCAAGGAACGGAACCATGGCAAGAAGGGTTGTATAAGAAAGCCCCGCTGCGCGTTCGACGGATTTGTCATGCACAAATCGCATAATGGCGTAGCGCCAAAATCCAGTGCGGTCCTTAAGTAATTGGCCGATTGGAACCATTAAACACTTATCCCTGCACGATTTCTGGTTATAGTGTAATTGATCAACAGGATAACGTGACCGCACAAGATAAAACAGGCCAGATTGACCTTGGCTTCGCTTTGTGTAGGATGCGCCCAATGTCAAATGCCTCCTGTGTGGGCCACAGCTTTGTTCCGCGCTGCATGCCTGCCAGAGAGAGATCGTGGGAACGAGAGGGAAAATGAGCTTTTCCGCCGAAAACATTTCTGGCCTGATGGCTGGCAAGCGTGGCCTGATCATGGGCGTCGCGAACGATAAATCGATTGCCTGGGGGATTGCGCGTACCGTGGCCGCCGCTGGCGCCGAGGTTGCTTTTACCTATCAGGGTGAAGCACTTGAAAAGCGCGTCCGCCCATTGGCGGAGTCTGTTGGCAGCGACACCGTTCTGCCCTGCGACGTGACCGACGCGGCCAGCATGGACGCCGTTTTTGAAACATTGAAAGAAAAATGGGGCAAGCTGGACTTCGTCGTGCATGCCATCGGTTTTTCTGACAAAAACGAACTGCGCGGGCGCTATGTCGATACCTCGCCGGAAAATTTTGCGATGTCGATGAACATTTCGGTCTACTCCTTTACCGCGATTGCACAGCGCGCGGAAAAACTGATGACCGATGGTGGTTCGCTTCTGACCCTGTCCTATTACGGGGCGGAAAAGGTGATGCCGCATTACAACGTCATGGGCGTTGCCAAGGCAGCACTGGAAGCCAGCGTGAAATACCTTGCCAATGACCTTGGCCCGGATCGTATTCGCGTCAACGCCATTTCTGCGGGTCCGATGAAGACCCTTGCCGCGTCAGGGATTGGCGATTTCCGCTATATCCTGAAATGGAATGAATATAATTCGCCGATGCGCCGCAACGTCACCCTTGATGATGTTGGCGGATCGGGCCTTTACTTCCTGTCGGACCTTTCGACCGGTGTTACCGGCGAAACCCATCATGTCGATTGCGGATATCATACCGTCGGCATGAAGCAGGCAGACGCACCGGATATCAATGTTCAGAAATCCTGATCCGAACATGATATGATCTTGCGGGCTGCCTTACTGGCAGCCCGTATTGTCTTCAAACACCTGAATTCTGGATATCGGAAATGGCTGGCAACAGTTTTGGCTCCCTGTTTCGCTTCACCACATTTGGCGAAAGCCACGGCCCGGCGATTGGCTGCGTCGTTGACGGGGTGCCGCCGCTTCTTGACCTGACCGAAGAAGACATCCAGCAGTTTCTTGAAAAACGCAAACCGGGCCAGTCGCGCTTTACCACCCAGCGCCGCGAACCCGATCAGGTCAAAATCCTGTCAGGCGTGTTCGAAGGCAAAACCACCGGCACCCCTATCGGACTTCTGATCGAAAACGTTGATCAGCGCTCCAAGGATTACGGCGAGATTAAAAACCAGTTCCGCCCGGGCCATGCCGATTACACCTATTGGGAAAAATACGGTATCCGTGATTACCGCGGTGGCGGACGATCATCGGCGCGCGAAACCGCGATGCGGGTTGCCGCCGGGGCGATTGCGCGCAAAGTCCTTGGCGAGGATATCAAAATCCGCGGCGCCCTGATCAAGATGGGCACCAAGGAAATCAATCGCGACAACTGGAACTGGGACGAGGTTGATAACAATCCGTTCTTCTGCCCCGATGCAGCCGCTGTTCCGGTGTTCGAGGAATATCTTGATGGTCTGCGCAAGGACGGATCATCGGTCGGTGCAGTAATAGAAGTTGTCTGTTCGGGCGTTCCGGTCGGGCTGGGTGACCCGGTCTATGACAAACTTGATGCTGATCTGGCCAAAGCGATGATGACAATCAACGCAGTCAAGGGTGTTGAAATCGGCAACGGGTTTGAGGCCGCCGAACTGACCGGCATCGAAAATGCCGATGAAATGCGCATGGGCGAAGATGGCAAGCCGGTCTTTGGCTCCAACCATGCAGGCGGCATTCTGGGCGGGATTTCATCCGGGCAGGATGTTGTTTTGCGCTTTGCCGTCAAACCGACCAGCTCGATCCTGACACCGCGCAAAAGTGTTGATATTTACGGCAAGGATGTCGATGTCGTCACCAAGGGCCGCCATGATCCGTGTGTTGGCATTCGTGCCGTTCCGGTTGGCGAGGCCATGGCAGCCATCGTTCTGGCTGATCATCTGTTGCGCCATCGCGGCCAGTGTGATGGCTGGAACCGCAATAAGTAATTCCGGCGGCATTATTTTCCTGAACTAGTCTGTCACAAGCGGGATCGTGCACCGTCAATGGTGCATGAACCCGACATTGTACAAAGCCCTGATCATGCTTGCATCCAAAAGCAAACCGGCATCGGCCACAAAGCCCGCCGGGCGGGATGGTGGCTTGGGCAATCGCACCGTCCTTTATGCCGATGAACCGGTCGATTTGCCCGATTGGGGAATTGCGGCCCTGCCCTCGATGATCCTTGGCGCGGCCCCGCAAAGCTGCCTTTTCGTTAGCGACCTGACGGTCGAGGAACCCGATGACGAAACCGAAAGCAGTGCCGGAACGCCCGGTAACGCAGACACAACCCCGCCAGTCAAAGTATCCTTTTCGCTGACTGTCGACAGCGCACCTGGTGACAATTCGCAATTGATCCAGCGACAGATCACCTGGCGTCTTGCCATGCCGGTAAGGACCTTCCGACAGATCACAACTAGCGCCAACAGCACCCCGGTACGAGCACCCGTGATCAGAACGAAGCTGGTCCTGCGCAATGTTGTCTGTGATGTTGAACTGGGCTTGCTGGAAGTACCGGGCATTACCCAGCCGCTTCTGGTCGGGCGCGATACCCTGTCCGACCGCTTCCTGATCCGCCCAGATCATGATAAAGCCGCCCCGACCCCGTCGCCGTCCGCAACGCTTTCGATCACGCCTGACGAGCCCGCCGCACCAGCAAAACCGGTTGATCCTGCTTCGACAACGGCACCAGCAACACCAGCAGAACCGGGAAAAGCACCGGATACAAGCAACGCAGCGCCCCAATCAGCCGCATCCAGCCCGAATATGCCACCGGTGCCTGTGCCGCCGGAAAGCGAGGCGGCATCGGCAACCACTCCAACTCCAACGCCCACCCCAGCCCCAGATGCGCCTGTCCCAACCGCAGATCAGGGCACGGCGCCTACGGCCGATATATCGGGCAGTACCACCGCCGTACCGGATGGCACGAATGGCAACACCGCCCCAGCAACTCAACCACCCCCCGCGACACCATCGACGGACCAAGGGGGTGATGCTTCTGCTGCCTCGCAACCGGTCGAAGCTGACAAGGCAACATCAACAACGCCTGCCTGAATTCGCCAATCGCTTTTCATCACAAATTGCATGAGGGCGTTGATTTTTGGGCCAAAGCCGCTATCTCGCTTTTATTAGGCAGACCGCATTCCACGTGCGGCTAGATGCCTGATGGTGATGAAAGGGGCAATACCGCATGCCGTTATCAGGACGTGAGCAAAGTCATGCCATACCAATCCGCCGCAGCCTGTTGCAAGGCTGGCTTGCCGCCAGCGCGACCGGCATTTCCGGCATTTCCGTGGGGATGTTTGCGCCAATCTTGCGCGCCCAGCCAATAAAACGCGACATCACGCCATCCTGTGGCACCGATGATGAACCAACCCGCAGCAGCACCGAAGGCCCGTTTTACAGCAAGCAGCCCCCGGAAAAATCTGATTTTCGTGCCGATGCGGATGGCGATCCAGTCACTCTGATCGGGTTTGTCCTGACCCGCGATTGCCAGCCGGTTAGTGGCGCAATCGTCGATCTTTGGCATGCCAATCGCGACGGCGAATATGACAATCGCGGTTTCCTGCTGCGCGGTTATCAGAAAACCGATGCCAAAGGTCGGTACTTTTTCGAAACCATCCGCCCCGCCGAATATGGCAGCCGCACGCCGCACTATCACGTCAAGTTGCGAAACGGGGATGACCGAGTTCTGACCACGCAGCTTTACTTCCCCGGCGAAGCCCGGAACGAGCGGGACTTTCTGTTTAATCCGGCACTGTTGATGGATGTTCAAAAAGCATCTGACGGTGACATCGCGCGGTTTGATTTTATTCTGAGTTAATCACACGTGACACTATACCCCCAAGACAATCCCGAAGCCGCGATCGGGGTTATTTCTCAAAAACAGAATAGTCATCCAGCGTGGTTCCATCACGAAAATGGCTATTCACTGGTTTGACTAAAGCAACACCAAAGTCAAAACCCTTCTTTGCTACCGGGGTCAAAACGATGATCGCACGACGAGTAAAACCAGACTCGTCGAACAGAACATATGAAACCGTTCCCGGTCGTTCTGGCGGAAGATCGATCTGTTTGATTCTTCCATCCAGTCCACTTTCCAGTGCACTTTTCATCGTATCGAAACCCTGCCCGGACATCAGCACAGTACAGGTACTGTTTTCCGTTACAGACAATAACACAGAAAACTCGTCGTAAGACTTGTGCTCGTATTGCCACGCATAGGCCTTCCCCTCGGAGAAGGCGGCTTTCATGCGCTCGCCATCAATAAGGTAAGGGGCAATTTCCACATCGTTGGCAAGCACTGAAAAGTCATCAACGTTAACGACACAGCGCTTATTGAATTCATCAAAGGCAAGTCCCGGCGGCACCTCAGAAGGCAGAAACGCCCAAAGTCTCTCACTCCCCACGATAACCAGCATCGCAGCGATGAAAAAAAGCCAAAACCGACGCCTTTCTTTAGGGGGTTCACCAAACATCTTCCCAACCTGCTGTACAGTTTCTCGCTTTAGAAAACCCGAGAGCAACACCCTATTTTTAAAATCTTTTCATGTCGATCTGAAAGACAAAAACGGGCTTGCACATACTCGTCTAAGTCAGTAAAGTTAACGAAGTTAACATAAGAAAATCGAGATACGAGTTTATGGGGAAATACCACCACGGCGACGTCCGTAATGTCCTTCTACAGCAAGCTGAAAACATCCTGACCGAAGAAGGCCCAAGTGGCCTGTCGTTGCGACGTCTTGCGCGGCTTACCGGTGTTTCGGAAGCAGCACCCTATCGCCATTTTGACGGTAAGGATGGCATTTTGGCGGCAGTAGCGATTGATGCGTTTGAACGCTTTGCCAAACGGCTTGAAAATGTTGCTGCAAATATCAAAAAACACGAAGAGCGCATCATGGCGCTGGGTGCGGCCTATGTGCATTTCGCAGTCGATTTCCCGCAACATTTTCGCCTGATCTTTGGCCGGGAACGCCCGCCATTGGATCAATATCCCGAACTTCGCGAAGCAGCCGATAATGCGTTTGATGTGTTGCAGCGCGCCGTTACATCGGTTGATCGCCGTGCCGACATGACCCTGAACGAGGCGGCCACCGCCTATAACCGCGCGCTGGCCGCATGGAGCCGCGCACACGGTATCGCCATGCTGGTGATTGACGGCATGATTGTCCCGCCTGCCGATCAGGAACTGGACGATTTTGTTCTGGGCCTGCTTGCCGAGGACCTGACCGCACCGGACAATACCTGATCTGAAATTCCCGTTTCCGATATCCCAAAATTCGAAGGCTGTCCGCGATGGAATATACCACCGTTAAATTCATTCATCTTCTGGGTGCCGTACTGTTTCTGGGCAATATCATCGTTACGGCGGTATGGAAAAGCCTGGCCGATCGCACCAGAAACCCGGTGATCATCGCCTTTGCCTGCCGGTTGGTGAATGTCACCGATCTGGCCTTTACCGCCTTTGGCGCGGCTCTGGTCGTGATTGGTGGGGTTGGTCTTTTTCATGCCGGAGGCGTTTCGCTTTCCGATAGCCCGCATCTGACGATTGGCATCAGTCTGTTTGCCATGGCGGCAACCCTTTGGCTGGTCGGGCTTTTGCCCTTGCAACTATATATGTCGCGGATTGCCGCCAAGACGGTGGCGGCGGGTGAAACCATCATGCCAGATGCCTATGATAAATGTGTAAGGCTTTGGACGATGCTGGGCATTGCAGCAACCCTGATGCCGGTTGGCACCCTTTGGTTCATGATTGCCAGATAGTGCCAAGATCAAGCCTAAAGCGTGCGGCGACGACGGGTCGCGATCAGAAGGGCCACAACCACCGCCGCACTGCCCATGATGTGCCACTCATTGAGCATCTCGCCCAGGATGACAGCCCCAAGGATCGAGGCGACAAAGGGCTGCAACAGCAGGATCATTGATCCGGTCGCCTCGTCCACGCGCTTCAGCCCGACCGACACCATCCCCTGCCCCAAAACATGCACCAGCATCGCAAGACCGATCAGCGCCAGCCAGCCTGTTATATGTGGCGGCAGGACGAAATTGCCTTTGATCACCATCATCACGCCCAAGGCAATCATGGTGGTCAGGGTGCTCCAGAACATGATTGATGCGGCACTGTGATTGCGGCGCAACCGGCTGATGACAATCAGATATCCGGCATAGAAAAAGGCCGCCAGAACGGCAAAGGCATCACCCTGCATCGATCCTGCGCCGGTTTCACTGGCCCGAAACAGGAAATAACCGCCGATAATCGCAAACGGCACCCCGCACCAGAACATCACGCCGGGTTTGCGTGCGATGCCAAACAGACCAAGAAACCCGATAATCACCGGTGCAAGGTTGTTAAGCAAAATCGCATTGCCGACCGTCGTCATTTCGATCGCCATGTGACAGGCGACCAGATCGGCGGCAAATAAAAGACCGGCAAGGATCATCAAACCCGTATCACGCTTGCGCACGGAAACACCATTTCCGACCGCTGGTTTTGATGATCCTGCCGGCATCAAGAAGACGGTCGCGCCCAGCAAAGGAGCAGCAAGCGCAACACGCCAGAAAGCCGAGGCATCGGGTGACACACCGCTGAACCGCACAAAAATCGGACCAAGCCCCATAAGGATTGCCGCAACTACGAGGGTTAAAATGGCCCAGAATGATGACTGGACCATCGGCGTGACCCTTTCGGTCCCCGGTGCAATTTCCGTGGTGGCGGAGGGAATAGCAGATGCATTTCCGGTATTGCGCAGGATGTCGGGCAAGACATGGGGCATGGTCTGGTCTTTCGGAACGGGGGCGATGTGCAGGTTGTGCAAAATGCGCCTTGGCTGATAGCGCTTATCTTGCAGCGGTGCTATATCGATGTGAAATTGCTTCGCCTTATCGTCGGGATAAATTGCGCTTATGGCTCTTCTCAATGTCGATATTGATCTGCTCAGAACGTTTCTGACCGTGCTGGATACGCAAAGTTTCACACGCACGGCCGAACGACTTTTCCGCACGCAACCAGCCATCAGCCAGCAGATTAAAAAGCTTGAAGATACCGTTGGTGCGCCGCTGATCACGCGTGATCGCAATGCCATTACCCCGACCACGACCGGCCTTGTCGTCAAATCCTATGCCGAAGGGATCATCGGCCTGAATGACAAGATGCTGGCCGATCTTCTGGATGCTGCCCCCTCAATTTTGCGCATCGGCCTTCCGGATGATTATGCCGCGATTTACCTGCCGGAAATCTTGCGGATTGCGGCGATCCGCCTGCCGGACACGGAAATCAGCTGCCACGCCGATATCAGCCGAAATCTTGGCAAACGGGTTGCCAATGGCGATCTGGATCTGGCCATCCTGACCGCCGACCCCGACACGCCCAGCCTGCATGTCACATCCGAACCCTTGGTCTGGGTGGCCGATGCCGGTTTTGATCATCAGGCACGGCCGTTACGGCTGTCGCTGTTCCACGATGGCTGCGTCATTCGCCATTACGTGACCGATGCCCTGTCGCGCCAGGATATCGCGTTTCGGATCAGCCACAGCAGCGACTCCAATTCCATGATCATCACCGCTGTTGACGGCGGCCACGCCATCGGCGCAATGCCCAGATGCACCGCGGAGTATGCCGGAATGCAGATTATCGATGATCCATCATTGCCCGGCTTGCCCAAGGTCGATATCGCCCTTCTGGTCCGCGAACAGGCCAATCCGGCGGTTCGGGAACTGGCACTTGGCGCAATTGCCGCCCTTGCGCCAGCCCGAAGCACCACCAGCGAGCGGGTCTAAACCGACCCCGTGATTGCGCATGCTTCCACCATGTAAAAAGACGTTTTATCGGGTTGATCGAAGAAGACGGCAAACCATAAGATGCCCCGGCATAATGCGTGATTTTAACGATAAACCTGCCGGAGAAGCCCGATGCTGACCATCAAACGCCTGTCGATCGATGATGCCAAAATCCTGATCGAAGGTGCACGCAACCGTGCAACTGAAATCGGCGTTCCGATGTGCATTGCCATCACCGATGAATCCGGTGTTTTGATTGCCTTTGAACGCATGGATGGCGGCAAGGTCACCAGCACCACGATTGCCCAGGATAAGGCATTCACCGCCGCGGGTGCGCGCAAGGCGACCCATGAATATGCCGCCGCGGCCCAGCCGGGCATGCCAGCATTCGGAATCGATTCCGAAGTCGGCGGTCGTCTTTCGATTGTCGCCGGTGGATTGCCGGTATCGGTTGATGGCGATGTTGTCGGCGGAATCGGCGTCAGTTCAGGCACCCCGCCGCAGGATCAGGATTGCGCCCAAGCCGGGATTGATCATTTCCTGAAAGTGATCGGTAAATAAGCCCATCACTATTGGCGCAAATCGGCGTTGATTACGCCGATTTGCGCCCGCCGATCAGAAATTCGACATTGCCTTCGGGCCCGGTGATCGGACTTGTCGCGATGCCGAGCACCTGCCAGCCGGGCAGACTTGCCAGCCAGTCGGAAATGGTGTCGCAGACTTCCTGATGCAGTTCCGGTTCACGGACCACGCCCTTTTTCCCGACGCGTTCCTTGCCGACTTCAAATTGCGGCTTGATCAATGCAATCAGCCAACCGCCCGGTTTGACCAGATCAAGGCTTGCCGGAAGCACGGTGCGAAGGCCGATGAAGCTGGCGTCGCAGACGACGATATCGATGGGATCGGGAATTTGTTCGGACGTGATGTGACGCGCATTGGTCTTTTCCATCACGACAACCCGGTCGTCATTGCGCAGTTTCCAGTCAAGCTGCCCCTGCCCGACATCAACGGCGAAAACCTTGGCCGCACCGTTTTGCAAAAGCACATCGGTAAAACCGCCGGTCGAGGATCCGACATCAATGCCGGTAAAACCGGTGACATCGACGCCAAACTCGGCCAGACCCTTTTCAAGCTTGAGCCCGCCGCGCGATACCCACGGATGGGGTTGCCCGCGCAGGGTCAGCGAAATGTCTTCCTTGCATTGCAGCCCCGGCTTATCGAGCCGTTGCTCGCCGCTAAAGACATTGCCTGCCATGATGAAAGCCTGTGCCTTGGACCGGGTTTCCACCAATCCGCGTTCAACAAGCAACTGATCCAAACGTTTCTTTGCCATGCGCGGGTTTTAGCGCAAAGTTCCGAAGAAATCTAGCTCGCCAGCGGCTCAAGGTAACCACGCGGCACAATGGCCAGAAGATCGTTTAACGCCTCGCCCTGAACCGCGACATGCTGATGCATCAGTCGGCCCGCCCGTTCGGCATCGCCAGTCGAAATCGCATCAAGGATTTCGGAATGTTCGGCATTGGATTTTTTCACGCGCCCCGGCCGGTGCAACTGCAAACGGCGATAGGGTGCGAGCCGGTTGCGCACATTCTTGGTCTGGCGTTCAAGGAAGCTGTTGCGGCATCCGGCGTAAATCACTTCGTGGAAATTGACGTTGGCCTCGTAATAGGCATCGGCGTCTGCATGTTCCTGAAGCGTGCCGCATTCATTGCCAAGTGCGATCAGCTTTTCAATGTCGGCGCGCGCCATCCGGCGCGCGGCAAGCCGGGCACACATTGCCTCAAGCTCCGCCATGACTTCGAACATTTCAATCAGATCGGCCACGGTGATCGAGGCAACGATGGTGCCGCGCCGAGGCATGGTCGCCACCAGCCCCGACCCCGCCAGCGTTTGTAACGCTTCGCGGACCGGGGTACGTGAAACACCAAACCGTTCCGACAGGCTGCGCTCGTCCAGCTTGTCGCCGGGCTTAAGAACACCGGTGACAATATCGCGTTCAAGTTTCTGAACCAGATCGGTGGCGAGCTTGCCGTTCCGTGACATGAGAAGCCTCATCCTTGCGCTGCAATCGTGGTATACCAGAACATAGAAAATGGTACCGCGCAAAGCCTTTTACGTGCTGCTTTGCATCGAAACTCTGCTGCATCGCAAAAGTTATCTGCAAAAAACGGCTAAAATGGCTGCAATCCTTGAGCGCACATCTGTGGCACCGCAATACACATTTCTGGTATACAAAAATCCATAGACAGGATGCCAGAAATCTGTAACGCTTTTTGATATTGCGAAATCCGCACCAATAAAAAGACGTGTCAACACGTCACAAATGCATCCAGAAACGCATGCTTCATCCGGGAGGAAAAGATGAAGATTTTCAAACGTACTCTTACGGCGTCCGTCGCCGCTATTACCCTGTCCATCGCTGCTTTTGGCATGTCCTCGAACGCTGATGCGGAAACGCTCAAGCTGTCGCATCAGTGGTCGACCGGCGATGTCCGCCACAAGGTCGCCCAGATCATTGCCGACGAAGTCAAAGCGGCCAATGTCGATCTCGAAATCCAGATTTTCCCGTCCGGCTCGCTGTTCAAGGCGAACGAACAGTGGACGCCGATGGAACGCGGTCAGCTTGACATGATCGTCTATCCGCTGGCCTATGCAGGTGGCCGTATTCCAGCAACCAACCTGACGCTGATGCCGGCACTGGTTAAAAACCATGACCACGCCGAACGCCTGAACAACTCGCCTTTCATGGCAAAGATGGAAGAACTCCTGAATGAAAACGGGGTTGTTACCATTGCCAAGGGCTGGCTGGCCGGTGGCTTTGCCTCGACCAAGGGCTGCATCCGGGTTCCGGATGACGTCAAAGGTCTGCAGATCCGCGCCGCTGGCAAATCGTTCGAACAGATGCTTCAGGGTGCCGGTGCATCCATCGCCGCAATGCCGAGCTCGGAAATCTATCCGGCCATGCAGACCGGCGTTCTGGATGCCACCAACACCAGTTCTGCCAGCTTCGTTTCATACCGCATTTATGAACAGGTCAAATGCTACACCCCGGCGGGTGCCAACGCGCTGTGGTTCATGTATCAGCCGGTTCTGATGTCGAAGAAAACCTATGACGGTCTGAACGACGCCCAGAAAGATGCCCTTGCCGCGGCGGCCAAAAAGGCCGAGGCGTTCTATTCCGAAGAAGCCCGTAACGAAGATGCCAACAGCGTCAAGGTTTTCAAGGATGCCGGTGTTGAAATCGCTGATCTGACCGACGCCGACTTCAAGGCATGGCAGGAACTTGCTAAACAGACGTCCTATGCGAAGTTTGTTGAAGAAACCCCGGGCGGTCAGGAACTGCTCGATATGGCTCTTGCCGTAGAATAATGGTCTCGTGGCGCCGGATGCATGCCGGCGCCACTTCGTTTTCCGCTTTTTTGCGACGAGCTTGATCTTCAGGAGTCCCAGCGTGGCGAACGCAGTTTTTCCCAATTCCCTTCCGGTCGACCTGCCTGACGAAGGCGATGGCGCACCGCGCGCGCGGTCGAACCATAACAGTTTCCCGCCGCCACCCGATGTCGAACCGCTGCCTGAAAAAACCGGTAGCACCGGCACAGGGACGCGCCCTGATCCGATGAAACCGCGTGGCCCGCTTGATCACGCAGTCAATGTCGTTCACTTCCTGTCAAAGACCTGTGGTGTTGTCGCGGCATCGATGTTCTTCATTGCCATGCTGCTGATCTGCCAGTTGGTCTTCATCCGCTATATCCTGAATTCCTCGACCGTCTGGCAGACAGAAGCCGTGATTTACCTGATGATCGGCGGCACCCTGATCGGTCTGCCTTATGTGCAGCTGCTGCGCGGGCATGTGAATGTCGATCTTCTGCCGATGTATCTGAAACGCGGGGCGCGCAAACTGCTTGCGGTTGCGACCCTGCTGTGCGGCCTTGCCATCAGTGCGATGTTTGCCTTTTACGGCATCGAACTGGTGATCGAAGCCTATCAGGGCGGGTGGAAATCACCGTCGATCTGGGCCCCCGCATTGTGGAAGCCCTACCTGATGCTGCCGGTCGGTTTTGGCCTGCTGTTCCTGCAATTCCTCGCCGATCTGATGTGCCTTCTGACCAACCGGTCGAAAGCCTTCCATATCGAAGACAACCCGTTTTAAGGAGCCGGTGCAATGGATCCGCTTTCTCTTGCCGCGCTCGTTGGCATTGTCACCACCCTGATCCTGTTTTCCGGTATTCCGGTCGGTATCGGTCTTTTGATGGTCGGTGTCGGGTTTATCTGGATTTTCGATGGCGCAAGCGCGCTGCCGCTGCTGCCTGAAATCCTGTTTTCCAAACTCGAAAGTTTCGAAGTTCTCGCCATCCCCATGTTCATCCTGATGGGGGCGGTTGTCGCATCATCCCGTGCGGGTGGTGATCTGTATTCCGTGCTGGATCGCTGGTTAACGCGTGTGCCGGGGGGATTGGTCATTTCCAACCTGGGGGCATGCGCGATCTTTTCCGCCCTGTCGGGGTCGTCACCGGCGACCTGTGCCGCGATTGGCAAGATGGGCATTCCCGCCATGCGTGAACGCGGTTTCCCGAGTTCGGTTGCCGCCGGGTCAATCGCGGCCGGTGGTACACTTGGCATTCTGATCCCGCCCAGCGTCACCATGATTGTTTACGGCATTTCGACCGACACATCGATCGGGCGCCTGTTCCTTGCCGGTCTTCTGCCGGGTCTGATGCTGACCGCGCTGTTCATGGCCTGGTCGCTTTATTCGACCTGGCGTCAGGGCAATGCATCGGTTGCACTGGCATCGGTGACCTATAGCTGGAAGGAAAAGTTTGAAATCCTTCCGCGTGTTCTGCCGTTCATCGTCATTATCTGTGCGGTTCTCTTCGCGCTGTATGGCGGGGTTGCAACGCCGTCCGAAACGGCGGGTGTTGGCGCGCTGTTCTGCCTGATTGTCGCGATGATCATCTATCGCATGTGGCAGCCGGGCAAGCTTTGGAACATCATGCGCGACACGACCCGTGAATCGGTGATGATCCTTCTGATCATCGGGGCTGCCGGTCTGTTCAGTTACATGCTGTCGTCGCTGTTCATCACCCAATCCATCGCACAGTGGATTTCCGCCCTTGACGTCAACCGCTGGGTTCTGATGGGGTTCATCAACGTGTTCCTGCTGATCAGCGGTTTCTTCCTGCCGCCGGTTGCCGTGATCCTGATGTCGGCCCCGATCCTTTTGCCGGTGATCGTCAATGCCGGTTTTGATCCCTACTGGTTTGCGGTAATCCTGACGATCAACATGGAAATCGGCCTGATCACGCCGCCGGTTGGCCTGAACCTTTATGTCATTAACGGGATTGCACCTGACATCCGCCTGCAAACCATCCTGAAAGGTGCGATGCCCTATGTGCTGTGCATGGTGGTTGCCATCGTGATCCTGTGCTTCTTCCCGCAAATTGCCACATGGCTTCCCGAAACGGTCATAGGAGGAAGTTAAAATGTCCGGAATTTCCGTTAGAAGCTGGATTTCCAGTATTGCCGATCGCGGCCGGGAGCTTCTCGACCTGCCGCTTTCGACGCCGCAGGACCCGTTTGCCCAGCTAAAGGCAATGTGCAAGGACCTTGTGTCGCAAAAGGGCGAAGCCCGCGGCACCGCCGTTGCGCGCGAAGTGGTGCGCCTTTGGGAAACCCTGCCCGAAGAGGATCATCTGCGCTTTTTTGAAATGATGCAGAACGATTTCAGCGCCAACCGCACCGAAGTCAGAAAGGCCGCCGAAGCCTTTGCCAAGGATCCGTCCGAAGCCAATCTGGCGGTTCTGACCCATGCGTCGGAACCCGCCCGGCAGGAGCTTCTGCGCCGGATCAACATGGCACCGGGCGGTACGCGTGCGATTGTCGACATGCGTGAAACGCTTCTGGGTCTGATCAAGGAAAACCGCCACCTTGAGCCGCTTGATGCCGATATGGGGCATCTGCTGACAAGCTGGTTTAACCGGGGCTTCCTTGAACTGCGTCATATCGATTGGGATACGTCGGCCTCCATACTTGAAAAACTGATCCGCTACGAAGCGGTTCATGAAATTCAGGGCTGGGATGATCTACGCCGTCGTCTGGCAACGGATCGCAAGTGCTTTGCCTTTTTCCATCCGGCGATCCCCGATGATCCGCTGATTTTCGTCGAAGTTGCCCTTGTGCATGGCCTTGCTGACAGTGTTCAGGCGCTTCTGGCACCGGAAATCGATGAAACGGCCCCGCAAAAGGCCAATACCGCGATTTTCTATTCAATCAGCAACTGCCAATCGGGCCTTAAGGGTATTTCGTTTGGCAATTTCCTGATCAAACAGGTGGTCGAGGAGCTTAAACGCGAGTTCCCGAAACTCAGACAATTCGCCACCCTGTCGCCGATTCCGGGCTTCATGGGATGGCTGCGCACCCGCCAGAAAAGCAAGTCTGACGACGCCGATATCGCCGCCATCGTCCTTGCCGCGATGGAAGACGACAGCTGGATCGAGGATGCGGAAAAAACCGCCGAACTGAAAAAACCGGCGATGATGCTGTGTGCGCGCTATCTTGCGACCTGCAAGCGCGGCAAATCGCCGCTTGATCCCACCGCGCGCTTCCATCTTGGCAATGGGGCACAGCTTGAACGCCTCAACTGGCTGGGCGATACGTCGTCCAAAGGCTTGCGTCAGGCAGGCGGGATGATGGTCAATTACGCCTATCACCTTGATGATATTGAACGAAACCACGAAGCGCTGATGAATGACGGCAAAATCGCCGTTTCGAAATCGGTCATGCAGCTTACGGGAAACTAGGACAGAACCATGTCGGATAATCTTTTCAACGAATTTACCAAACGTTTCCCGGCGGATCGCGCGCGTACCTTCCTGATCGAACGTGATGGCACCGAGCGCAGCTTTGCCTGGTTGCTGGATCGTACCGCGCGTTATGCCACGGTTCTTGCCGATCATGGCGTGGTCAAGGGCGACCGGGTTGCCGCCCAGATCGACAAATCATCCGATGTGGTTGCGCTTTATCTGGCCTGCCTTCAGCTTGGCGCGATTCACCTGCCACTGAACACGGCCTATACCGGTGATGAAATCGCCTATTTCCTTGGCGATGCCGCGCCGCGCGTTTTTGTCTGCCGTCCGGCCCATATTGATGCCGCCAAAACCCTTGGCGCGCAAAACAATGTTGGTGCGGTCCTGTCGCTTGGCGACAAGGGCGATGGCACGCTAAATGATCTGGCCGCCAATGCCAAACCGCATGGCGACGTCGCCGACGTGACCAAGGATGACATTGCCGCCATTCTGTATACGTCGGGCACGACGGGCCGGTCCAAGGGGGCGATGCTGACGCATGGCAATCTGGGGTCCAACGCGCTGACCCTGCATAAGGCATGGGGCTTCAAGCCGGGCGATACGCTTTTGCATGCCCTGCCGCTGTTCCACACGCATGGTCTGTTTGTTGCGATCAATATCATGCTGGTCAATGGCGGCAAGGTGATCCTGCTTCCGAAATTCGATGCCGATGACGTGGTGGAACGCCTGCCCAATGCCACGGTTCTGATGGGGGTTCCGACCTTCTATACAAGGCTTCTGGCGCATCCGAAGTTTGACAAGGATCTGGTGGCCAATATGCGCCTGTTCGTGTCGGGGTCCGCGCCGCTTCTGGCGGAAACCCATGATGCGTTCTTTGAGCGGACCGGGCACAAGATCCTTGAACGTTACGGCATGACCGAAACCTGCATGAACACGTCAAACCCGCTGGAGGGCGAACGCCGTCCGGGGGCGGTCGGCCCGACCCTTCCGGGGATCGAGGCGCGGGTTTGCGACAAGGATGGCAATGTTCTGCCGGTCGGTGAAATCGGTGTGCTTGAAGTTCGCGGGCCCAACGTTTTCAAAGGCTACTGGCAGATGCCGGAAAAAACCGCATCCGAGTTTCGCAAGGACGGTTTCTTTATCACCGGCGATCTGGCGACCATCGGCGCAGACGGTTATGTCACCATTGTCGGGCGCGACAAGGATTTGATCATTTCGGGTGGTTTCAACGTCTATCCCAAGGAAGTCGAGGAAATCATTGCCGAATATGACGAGGTCGAGGAAGTCGCGATCTTTGGCCTGCCGCATCCCGATTTTGGCGAGGCGGTTGCCGGGGTGATCGTCCCGGCCAAGGGCACCAAGCCCGATGCAGACGCGATCATCAAACGCACCCAGGACAAGCTTGCGAAATTCAAGGTGCCCAAACGCATCTGGATGCTCGACGAATTGCCGCGCAACACGATGGGCAAAATCCAGAAGGCGCAGTTGCGCAAGGATTATGCCGATACCTTTGCAACCCCATCCGGCAAGACTGCCAACGGATAGGTGCACACTCTGTTTCGTTTTCCCGTGTCTCCCTGCTGTCTTGCAGACAGCCAAACTCTCTCACCGGTCGGAAATTCTGGCCGGTGTTTTTTTTGAGCAGCCCAAAGAAAGTTCTTGATTTGTTCTTTTTGTTGTGGTAGAAAGAAAAAGTCAACGGGATAAAAGCGCCCGGACCAAAACCCGCAAAGCGTGATTCGCTTTGCGGGTTTTTGCGTTTGGGGCCAGATGAAAGTGATGATGATGCAGCAGCACAAAGACAGACCGATCCGGCGGCAACATCGCCGGATGATGACCGGCGGGTGGAAAAGCCATTACGGCGGTTTTGCGCCCGTGTCCTAACCCACCCCAAGGTCACCCAAAGGTCAAGACGGGAGAAGTGCGCCTTGTTGGCAAGGCAACCGGTAAAATTGTGATCGGCAGCGGCTGGGCTGCGCCGGGTAGCATCTGGCAAGCGGTGGCTGAGATGAGTCATGACGGGAGAGGTGCGTCTT